>JAGCGE010000204.1 GCA_017649745.1 Clostridiales bacterium
GATTAGCCGCGACATCAGGTCTGCTTGCGGCATAAGTCTTGGGATTGAATACCGGACTATAATCCAGACCATTGATGACGAATCCTTCACTGGGAACAGGAAGAGGCTGAGGCTTATCTGCTGCGAGATAGAAGTTAACAGTGTCTGCTACCGCACCCATACTATTGTAAAGGAAATCGCCGGGACAAGACTTACGTGCAAACCATCTGTGAGCCGCGATGTTCTGCTGATCGGGCTTACCTGCTAAGAACTTATCTCCCTGCCACTTTACACAAGGAATTCCGTTTCTCCTGCAAATATCAACCATAAGAAGTACAAGGCTGTTGATTGCTTCGGCGGACATAGCCCATAAAGGCTCTCTTGTAACGTTTGCGATCTCGAAAGTAATAGCCTCGTGGTCCATCATGGCTCCGGTAAGACCATTGACATTAAGATCTCCACCCGTAGTCCATGCACGGCAATCTTCGGGTACACCTTGAATGATGATACCTTTAGAATCGATAATGTAATGGGCAGATGCTCCTCTATTAGGATTCTGGAATGCTGCTGCCTGTGCTTCTGCCGTAGGATTACCTGCAATGCAGTGCGGGATTATTGTGAATTCATTAGGTTTCTTATTCGTCTGCCTTGGGTAAGTATTATTACCCGTCCACATAGCTTTGAGGGCTAATGGGCTGTCAGGCTTACGATTAGGATCTATTGGATGTTGTTTGTAACCCACGTCGTCTCCTTTCTTATCGTATTGCGTAAGATTATATTGGTTTACAACTCTCATGCAATTTTCAACATACTTCGGACCGGTTGCATAGCCAGAAGTCCAAAGAGATTTCAAATATAATTCGGGATCGGTCTGCTTGCGAGCATCATCATATCTCGGATAGTTAATGAACTGAAAATATCCACCAACTCCATTATACATGTCTGCAAATTCATACCACTGAGTTATTATAGGAACATACTGACCGTTAACCCACTCGTATGATGTATCGTAGAATACTCCAGAATTACAACTGACCCTTCCTGATTTGTACTTTAGACCAAAGTAGTTGTTATGCTGGGCTTTATTTGATTTGCCATAAGCAGACTCGATACACGCCTGGGCAATTATAGCCGAAGCAACTCCGTAGCCCGTGAAGTTTCTCCACGATGTAACATACGGCGCTATTAACGCTATAAAATCTTCCTGATAACCCATATTAAAACCACCTCACAGTCGCTTCCTCATGCATACGATCGAGGAGTATCTGTTCTATAGGTTGCATTTCTTTTTCGCAGCCTGGGCAGGTATTTAAATCATAACGACCCATGACTACATCCATAGCTTTAATCTTGTACTGGCAGGAAGTGCACTCAATGCCTGCGCCTAAAGGAGCTAGGACGTACTGCCATTTCGGGAGCCGGCTTGGTTTCCTCTGCAGGCTGTTCTTCAGGCTCTTCTTCGATCTGAATGTCCCCTTCCACTTCTCTTTCTCCATCTTCAACTACCTCCGTCTCAACAGGAGCTTCTGCTACAGGCTCAACATACTGAACTTCGGGGAGCTTTCCATGAGAAACCCAGCCGTCAAGTATAGTCTCGCCAATACCGATTGCATCAGCAGCTATAACCTTGCCGTTTCCTACAAATATCCCGAAACGATCTTTAAGGAATACAACTTCTCCGGGAAGTATGGTCGAGAAATCCTTGGAAATATCATCGCACAGGGCCGCTACTTCTCCGATCGTACGGCAATTATAGCCGGATATAGCAGAAAGCAGTCCGAATTCGTCATAAGCAAGAGTATCGTCAGATGCTAAGAATATCAATTTGGTTCTCTTAACATTAAACGCGTTGTTGCTTGAGAAACGCATCTTGTTAGCCTGAGTAAGCTTCTCGCCTGTTCCGCCCTTTACGTAAAGCGTCTTTTCTGAAGCGATTGATCTCGCCTTATTGCAAATATCATTAGATGTCAGCATCTTCTACCTCCTCTAAAAGCTCTTCCGGTACGTCTTCATCAAGCTTATCTTCCAGAAACTTCCTTTCATTGTATTTCTTGGTAGAAACACCGAGTATAGCTCCAAGAAGAGTATCGATGGCCATGATTGTTCCTGCAATTGCTTCGCCGTAAGGGAGTCCCCAGATACCAGCAATCGTAATATAGAATACCGCCAGAGCGGGCAATACTATCTGAGCGATAAACTTTAAAATATCATAAACCTTATTCGGCATAATTATTTCTCCTTTCCTTTAATTGGTAAATCGTCAATGGCTTTCATCATAGCATCACCAGAGCCATTTCCTCCGGCATTATGATATGGTTGCCATAGTTATTTTCTGAAGTCCTCACGTTCATCTACTGAGATACTCCCACGTTTCAAATATGATTCTCCGACGTGTATTATTCGATCGTATGCCAGACCCATGCAGAGATCTGACACCTCTTCTAAACGTCCTTCGATCTTCTCGAAATTCTTTTCGTGGTTCTTCTGTATCTCAATACAAGAAGTATAATTCTGGGTTTTCTTATTATCGTGTCTCGTGATTAGAAATTGCACGAAACCAAATAACCCAGATATGACAACGCCAATTACTGACGATGTCAGGATTATTGTCATATATTCCATTTTGGAATCCTCCTAAATATCAATCACCATAATTTTGTGTCACCAGGGGCTCGTTCGGTAAACGAAATGATTGGAAGTAACGATTCATCACCGTAATGTATCGCTTGATGCGTGTTGAAACTCACGCAAATTAAGTTCTCGGGATCAAATAAGGCCGGACTTCTGTCCAAAATATCTTCCTCGGTTATTGGGTTGATATGATGGACATATATCCGGTCATGAATCTCATACCCTTCCACACCTAAATCGCATCCATTATCGCGGATGATGACGTGGTTACGTGCTCTACGCCAATCTGGTGATGTATAATATGCCTGGTTCAAATATCGGTGAGATCCGAATGTTTCTTCGGCAACTATACCAGATTGCTTCAAATATCTGTAACGTTCTTCAAAGGTTGGAAGGGTAATGAGTTCAGAATAAGAAAGGATCAATTACGCTCGAGTTCTTCGATACATTCCATGATGTAACGTCTTTCCTGCTCGTTCTGAGCAGTCTTAAGCTTACGCTCAAGTTTATCAATCATTTCTTCTTTTTCACTATGACGGCTGTAGCTATCACGGCTTCTGCCCTGACGATAACTCATATCATCATAGCTGTTGTACGAAGAATCATAAGAATCTCTGTACATGGGATAACGACTTGTCATTCTCCTGGTAGAATATCCACGATTGGACATAGCATAAGACTGATCGTCATCGCCGTATTCCTTCATGGCACAGATAGTCTCAATGTCTTTGAGAATATCAACGGCTTCACCGAGTGTCTTTATTTCTGTAGGAGAGACATCGCCCTTGGTGGTGACTTTGGTAATTTCTTTTTCAAGGAGTTCCTTGAGATTGTACAATGCATCCATTTTCTATCCCTCCTTAAGCGATGCGTGTAATCAAGAGATTTGCGTTCTGAACATTGATCTGGGGACCGGGATCAGCAGGAGTAGCTCCTTCTGATACGTTCTCTATAGAAATGTTGAAGCAGCATCCCTTAGGGACGTCAATGATTGCAGGACTGGTAACATTGAAATAGTTCTCCACGGCTGCAGGAGTTACTATAGCTTTGCTAGTTTCGATAGGCTCTCCACTAATAGCGATTGCTACAGCAATAGGACCCACAGTACCGCCTGTAGGAACGGCAATATTACCATTGAAAGTTACCTGATAGCGCGCGTAGCAGGCATTAGGATTATTTACAATACCACGGAGTGTTACAATTCCGCTTTCATTTCTGTGATACACATAACCCTTATTGCAACGAATAGAGTCATTGAATATCACGGGCTGATTTACATTTACAGCCTGAATAGGATTATAGGTAAACTCTGCCATGGTTAACCCTCCTTAAGCTCCACAACCGCAGCCATATCCGAAGTTCTGACAGCAGTTGGGATTAGAAACGGTATAAGCGGGGACAGGTGTAGGATTCAGATACTGTTCAAGAGCGACTGTCTGAGCTGCATTATCAGCAAGGATACGTGCAGTCTGAGCGCCCTGAGAAGCTGCGAGATTAGCCATAGTAAGCTGTCTCTCAAGATCCGCAATCTTCTCGTTCTTAGCATCGATCTTATCAGAGCAAAGCTGATCGATGATTCTCTGAACGCCAGCATTCTGATTGACAATAACATCACGGATACCATCCGATACAGCAGCTCTGTCGGCACATGCTTCTCTTGCGATGTCAGATCCAAGATTAGCAAGTCCGAGTCTGTTTTCACAGCAGCAGTTGTTGAACTGAGTCTGCATATCGAACATGGTCTGCATGTTGGCAAGCTGCCTGGAGTTTGCTCCCTGTTCAACTCCTGCAAAACCTGTAGCGACAGCATTCTGGAGATTTGAGATACCATCATTGATCATCTGGTCTCTGAAACCGCCGTTGATCTGGTTAGACTGATTCATCCAGGGATAGATCTCGCCAGATCCGCCACCGAAGCCACCCCACCCGTTATTGCCCATGAGAGCAAACAGAAAAAGAATGACCCACCATCCGTCGCCACCGAAACCTGAGTTTCCGAATCCGCCGGTAGGTGCTACAGGCATAATCATGCCATTTCCGTTTTCAGTTAAAGACATATTAATGTCCTCCTTAAAAATATAAATTTGGTTGATAGGTTACTTATACTCAAAAAGTTCTTACGCGCGATTCAAACTTCTTGGTATCGGATTAGTGTCTCCTTTCCTATCAAAATATCAATCTTCAGCAGTCACTACGGTCCCTTCTTCAAGGATTATGTAGCCGTCAGCTTCGATGATAGACCTTACCTGATCCTGAAGTCTCTTAGGAACGGTAAAGAAATTCTTTCCATCTTTCTCACAAGATGTAGCATAGATTCTTGCCATGATTTATTCCTCCATGATCAGTTCATAAACCTCTTCGAGAGCGGTTCTTACGTCTGCTATATCGTCCGCATTTTCAAGTGAGGCCTCGAAAGTTTCCTCAATGCCGGTACGATTATCAGAAATATCATTACTCTGAACAGAATCGGTATGCCTTATACCAGCTTTATCATAGTCATTATAGGTATCTTTCTTTGACTGAGCTGAGATAAAGGAATTTACCAACTTTTCAAGATTAGCAAGTCTTTCTTCTAAATCCATATCGTCCTCCTTTATACATCAACTCTTCCATAAAACTGAGCTTCACGTAATCCCCTATTTGCGGGATTGGATTGTGAATTGTTATTCCAGCCATTCAGTCCAATTCTAAAATTATTGTATTCTGCTGGTGCACTTAATGTAACATATTTCTTTGTTGTTTGTCCGCTTCCTAATAATAGCGTGTGTATACGTGTCCAATCAGATCCTGTGTCTAATTTTGATTCTATCCAAACACCATACGCTGTACAAACGCCATTGTAAAGCCAGGGCAAAACCATAAACTTAAATATCTTAACAACTGTTGGGAACTTATAGCTATAATAAAAAGTACCGCTAGAATTATTACATACATTAGTGTTTTCGTCACCATCAAATATCTTATATGTATTAGTTCCAAGACCATCACATTCTCCACTAGGAGTATTGTTACTGGTCATGATAGGAACCTTAACATTAAGAACCTTCTCAAAATACTGCGAATCGCAAATCGCAGGCATCCAATTGGCGAGATCGGCAAGTAATGTATTAGCGCAGTAATTATTGAGACCTATATATGTCATGGCGTTCTCACTTGCGCCGATTGCCGTCATAAAGCTGGTCGATCTAAGAAGATAGTCAACTGCATTCCTTGAAGACATTAACCCTGCCAAACAAGTTGTATCGGCGAGGATTTCTGTCATCGTGGTATAGTTCTCGTATCTCGCCCCGCATTTTAACCATACGGTTACATCATCAGAGGGCACAATTGATGCACCGTTAACGATTGAAACTTTTAAATTTCCTACAACATTAACCGGCGTAATATTACTGTCTGTTCCGTCACTGATGGTCCAATCACCGTATTCCGGAATGTCACACTCAAATACTCCGCTACTTGTCTCAACCGCAGTTATAACCGTAGTTCCTTTAGTAGCGGTAACTGTCGAACCAGTAGGAGCTGAGATAATAAGGTGGGGAAGTAGTCCACCACCTCCAGCAGGAATATCAATAGTGGAATTGCTGCTCTGGTTAGCTGTAAAAGAACCAAGAGTAGCACCGTCCTGCGTGATTGTAAGGGTTCCGTTATTTACAGTTGGAATATCATCCTTATCATATAGCTTAACCCAAATTCCACTGGATTTGAGGTACTCGGCGTATACTTCTGGAGGATCTATAACTAAAGTTACATCTTTTTCTTCATAGAATTGCCAGCTTATTGCATCGCCGGTTTCATAACCGTAAACATTATCGGTCGTAATGGCGACGATCCACTGTCCAGAATATGCCACGGTAAAATCGGAATAAGTTCTACTAGGATTGGTGTATACTACTTCATCTGTACTTACCACAACACCATTTTCTATAGTGTCAATACTTATAGCAGCGGCAGAAGGTGACGTACTTGACGTATGTATCCTAAAAGATTTTCCGAAATCCGTCGTACTAACTTTAACATAACGATCGTCATCCGACCCAATATTCGCAGCGGGGTCGGTGGTTCCAAATATAACTTCACTCGAAGAGATCAGCAGGTCAACATTCTTATTAACGTCGGCCGGAACATTTACTCCGTTGACGCTAATAGTAGAAATATCATTGACTTCTGCACCCTGATCAATGCTGTCGAGCTTATCCTTATATGCGTTGGTGAAGTCGTTGGTCGACAATCCCTTACCAGAAACCTTATCAACCTTATCACCGAGAGCAGAGGTTATAACACGATTCTGTACAGTATTAGTACTGCTGGAACTCATCTCATCGTCGATAGTGATGGGCTGAGCATTAGCCGAAAGAATATTAGTTTCAGGATCAAGAGTAAGATTTGCTCCGACACCGTAAATATCAGCAAGATTTGTGAGCTTGTCTTTCTGTGCGTTGGTGAAGTTATTATCGGACAGAACTTTACCGGAAACCTTATCAACTTTTCCTGCTAAATTATCAGTTACATGGTCGACGATGTTTTTGGCGCCAAGATCATAGTTGTGATCCGTATGAACGTAGTTAGCGTCCTCCACGAAGTTACTAAGATCCGGGGTATTACTTAAATCACCATAATCGCCAGATGTTGCAACCTGTGCAAGCGACGGCTTATTCTTAATGTAAGCATCGTCAGAAGGATCTGCCTCAGCCCAGTCAGACTGAGTCCATTCCCCAGCATTAGGGATAAGTATAGGCGTTCTCTCACCGTCAACAGTAACTCCGGCTACTTCACGCCCGGAAGTAACAACCTGATCGACTGATACATTAGAACCGCCCCCACCGCTAGAGTTGTCACCAATATCAACACCAGCTTCAATAACACTGATGTCTTTATTACGTGACCATTTTGAACTCTCGGCCTCAGACGTGAAAGTTTCTATTCTTCCAGACATGATAAGCCCTCCTTAATTGGTAGCAGGTTTTTTGATAAGACCATAAATTTTAGCTATTGTGACATCATTATTACCGGGCGTTGTAGCAGTGGTACCATTATTAAATGTCAACCCCCTACAATTAGAATTTACAGTAAGACGATCGGGGTATTCGCTTGATGTCTGAAATCTATATGCTAAAAAATTGAGATTTGTTCCGTTAAGCTGGCCGATTAAAGAACCACCATTTACAGTGTTTCCAGTGTAAAGCATGCCGCTTTTGGATTCTATTCCAATAAAAAGATAATCAGATAAACCAGGGGCATCGATATATCCCGATCCGTTAAATTCCCCTTCCCAAAGAAGCGCAGCTCCTGCTCCGCCGCCATGCTCTGCAACATAATTAGCTACAGCACCAGCAGTAGGAAGACTTGCCTTGCCTTCTGCAATAACTGTGGTTGCTTCTCTATATGCTGCGGTGCCAAGGGTCTTCTCTATGTCGACACCAGCAGCTACAACGGAAAAACCGTCATTCGTTCTGTTTGTTTCAATTCTATTAGACATCTCTGATCCTCCTTAGGTTAATCGCATGCCCATAAACTGGGCCATCTGCGAGAGTCTATTGAACTGGTTCTGAGACATTCTTCCGCTATTCATAAGATACTGGATTGCTCCACGAGGATCATTTTGAAATTGCTGAGGAATGTTAATGTTTTTGGACATCAGAAACTGGAGAGGATTCTGAGTAAACTGCTGATACTGGTTTATCATCGAATCCGGATGCATAGACTGATACAGACTATTCATTGTTTCTGTCTCCTTTTTTATAATTATTGTAACGAGGCTTGCTCAATTCAGCGATCTTTTTCTCAAACTCTTCTCTTGTTATATACTCCGGCGCTTCCTGAGTATTAACGACCCGACCTTCGGCAATCTCTTCAAAAGAGAACTTTCTTAAAGGACCAGGCATGCCTACATTATCAGCAGTCTTAATGTAGAAGTATTCACCTTCGGAATCCATCAAAAGAACACTTCCGCCGGGCTGTACGGGATAAGCCTTTGCTCCAGCTTCGCCCTGAACCCAAATAATATTGCTCTGATTTGTCTGGGGCTGTGGCTGCATAAGACCGGCCTGTGTGTACGGATTAATATTTCCGTAAGGGTTGTAAGGTAAAGGCATTTAAGTCTCCTTTCGCCAATAGTAAATTGGTATTTCATCGCCGCTATCCCAGGTGTCATAATAATTGCCATTCTCAACAGCTATAACATGACTGCCAGTGGCAAGTAAATAGACACCTTTAGGATAATCGCGGCAAAAGTCCTTAACTGTATAGCAATCAGGACATGTATTTGGTATTACATACCGTCTGAAACCTTTAGAATATAAATACGCACCCCATACAGCATTAGATGACGGCATATCGTTCATCTTGTAACCCTGGAGTAAAATATCCATATAAACAGACTTCCAATCGCTATTCGTGACTTTTGCTATACCACGAATCACACAGTCTCCAACAAGTTTTTTAGACGGATTAGGATTGTATTCTATGTGAGCCATTTATTATACCCATGCGTATGTAGCAACACCGTTAGTAACTGTACACTGAAGGGTATAAGTTCCATCGATTGTAGGCGGATCTATAGCGATAACTTTCTGATTGCCAAGTTTTGCTGACCCATCGCGAAGTACTTCGAACGCGTTACTTCTGCTATAACTTCCGCTACCATTACCAACAGAGAACAAAGGGACTTCATTTGCTGGCGTGTATTCTCCAACAACATCCCACTGAGTAGCATCAAAGGGTCCGGGAGAAATATCCGTATTGGCCTGATAAATGTTATGCTGATCGGGTATTAACCAATCACCGACCATAACTTTATCACCGGTATAATAATACCAGGACGAATTGAAATACGACAAATCGGAATCGCTAATATACTCAATGTTACAAGTTCCTACTGCAAATTCATTTTGACCATTTGCTGTTACATAGTTGCCGTGGGCAAAGGAATTTCCTCCATTAGCATTACAACTATTTCCGCCAGCATGAGAGTATTGTCCTTTAGCTTTCGAATAAGATCCTTCGGCATGTGATCCGGTGCCAGTGGCTTCGGTGTAATTTCCTTCAGCATGTGCATAAGAACTTCTCGCCTGGCTTGAACGTCCTTCAGCGTGGGAATATTCGCCGGTGGCCTGATTATTGGCATAATCGTTAAATACCTCAGCCTTGGTTATCGCATCCATTTTTCCGGGTTTACCGCTTATCTCAGTAGGAATGTCAACGATTTCTTCCCAACAGGTTGAATCAAAAGCTGATGTTGGATCGGCATAATATACATTTGTTATGCAGCGATAGACTTTACTATCATAAAGACAATAATCTCCGGGGCAATAAGACTGACTCTGGTATTGTCCGTGTCTTTTGATAGTGGTGTCATATGCTTTTACAAGGAGATATGAAGGGGCTGATCCGCCACCACCTCCGCCACCATTCTCTATAGCAGTTTTTATACCGTCGAGTTTAAGTACTATGGCTTGACCGGTGGAATCAAGCAGCATTGGATCTCTCTGAGTGGGCATACCTTATTCCTCCTTCTGACATAATACTGTTACTGTATCGCCATTAATGTTGACATAATCGTCGACTTCCTCGAAGTAAGTATCTTCTGGACTAAAGGAATTAATCCAATCGACAATCTGCTGAATTACTTTAAAAGTACCTGTATAATTAATCATCAGGCACCTCCTCAAATCCGGGATCTACCATGACATTGATACGCCATTCTTTTTCGGCAATGATTTCGGAAATGGCGTTATTAACAGTGCCATTACCATTGTCCCACATGAGCTTTACCTTCAGGGGAATGTAGGTTTTGACAAGGTTAAGAAGTTTGTTGTCATCAAGATAATCTGACCATGTCTCCGTATCACCGGAGATAGCATACCCCTCTTTGGGGCCAACACCAAGCTGAGTCAGAATATCAAATACTGAATTGATATACATTATAATCTGATCATCAAATCCGGTATCTTCATCTGCTATTAGCAGAATTTTCTTTACAGAGAGAAGTATACTATCTTCCATTTTGAATTTTCTCCTTTAATCTTCATAAGGTCCGCCATACCAATCAGGAAGCGAATAATACTTTTCGTGCCTATATTTTGCTGCGGGGTAATCTGTTCCATACAAGAACGCACCAGAACTCGATGTATAATACCTATTCCATGCATCAAATGTAACTCCAACAGCTGTATCATTAGCATCACTTCTATGACCAGATGTGTAATTTGGAACATTCCAATGCAACGAGCCAGCATCTATGATATGTGTATTGGCAAAGTCATTATCCCTATCATCAATAGTTCTGGCAAACATGCCTAATATTCCACCGCCAGCATAATCGATATTGGACATATCCCATCCCGATAGACAACCGATATAACGTACTTTATCGTCGCCTGCAAACATGCCATTCGCATTTTCGAGACTTGATGTTCTCCACGAAGACAGGGGTTGTAAATTGGATAGTGCGGAATCTGCAGCGAACATGCCACGAGCAGTTCTTATGCTGGAGAAATCGATGTTCGTTAACGGAGTTAAATCTTCCAGTGATTCATCGTATGCGAACATTTCGTCACAAATTCTTAAACTCGTGAAGTCCCAATTAGACACGGCGGATATGTCAACCAATTTAGGGTTGTTTTTAAATTGTATTTGACAATTTGGACTCAATACCCAGTCTTCACAACCATCCAAACTTATTAACTCGGGACATCCTGACGCTCCAAAATATATAGTATCATAACCCATATTAGAGAAGTCTATATCTTGAAGACCATCAAGATCTACTATTTTAGAGCCGTCAACCATAGCACCGATTGATCTCCATGATGATTTATCCCAATTCTTTAATCCTGATACATGGTCAGCGCCGATTCCTCTAAGCATAGCAGTAAGATTTGAAAGCCTATCAGGTCTCCAGAACCAAAAAGCATCAATGTTGCTTAAAGATATGTCGCCATCAAACATCCGCGAAGCATCTTCTAGGCGCAACAAGTTCCAATTGCTAGACGCTGAAATCGTTTCAAGCTGTGTGCACTTTAAGAACATTGCTTCGGCATCCCTCACAGAAGACATGTCCAAATATTTAAATCCATCAATATTTTTAAGACTTAAACAATATGCACACATATATGAAGTGTCTATAGCTCCAGATATATTAAACGCGGACGCAAAGTCAACATTTGTTAATGCTTCGCATCCAATAAACATACCATTTACAGAATCTGAAGAACCCCTAGACGAACGTATCGGAGAATTATCAACATTACGAAGCCATTTTAGCATTGAAGATGTTAAGTCGCGTTCGAACTGGAAGTCTAATAAGATTCCTCCATTTTCCATGTAGCTCGTTATTTCAACATCGTCAAAGCCTCTCATGCTGTGGCACAAACCCTTCCAATTGCTCAACTGGTCATTGTTTATGGTTGCGCTAGCGATCGACTTATACCCTGAAATTTTACCTTCAGCGGCCCATTCCAAAGTGTATCCGTTATCATAAATATAACTTTCGAGACTTCCTGGTACGGTCACGTGCTCATTTATTACATTTTCTCCACTTTGATCGAGATGCGTTGCGTTTCCAGTAATTATTATATGATTATCAGAATATAAAGAATATACCAAGTGATCTTCAGTATCATAATTGCTTCCGTAAGCAACTAACGACTGCTTTTCTATCTCCATACTATCGGTAAATTCCGCACCTTGCATCCAGTATGGACTATAAGTTGCAGTCAGAGTTGTATCCGCATTTATTGTTGTTCCCATAGCTGGGCTAAAAGTGCATTCGGCAGTAACATCCATTATATCGCCATTGTCCATATATGCAAGAACGGTATAATCTTTAAGCTCAAGTCTAATACTGCCATAAAATATATCAGCACCCATCAACTCAATACTTTCAACCATACCAAGTCTTATAGTCATTGATGCATGTAATCCCATATACGTTGCAGTAAGAGTGGTTAATGCTTCGGTTATCGGAGTTCCCATAGCAGC
>JAGCGE010000205.1 GCA_017649745.1 Clostridiales bacterium
AAGAACGCATGAAACTGATCATAAACGATTATTACAAGCATCAAAACTATGACAACTTTATCATAAACTTAAAGGATCTTCAGGACACGACTGATTTATTCCTTCGTAATAATATTCGTTTTGCTGGGGAAAACTCTAGTAAGGAGGATAAGAATGATAATTAAGTCTGAACTTGAGTATCGGTATATTTTGAAGGTTCTGGATTCTCAAATCGACATTATCAAAGAGCTTCGATGCGACCATTTAAAGGATCTTGGAAAGGCTCTTCCTGAGATTAGTAATGTAGCGGTGTACACCAGAGTCGAGAAGCTTCGAAATAAAGTTATTCTGGCATTTAAGCAGAATGGATCTAAGTATCCCTTTTCTGTGGATGTTTAAAGGGTTTATTCGCAAACTAAACAGTCCTCTTTATGGAGATGCAAGACTCGCATTATGGTAATGGGTCGCTTAAACGCGATTATGTAGGTTCGATTCCTATCGTGAGCATCTCTTTTCTTTTTTTTTTTTCACTATATTAAAGGAGGTGGTGTACAGTCACTATTCGTTTTTATCATCCGTGTTCGGCCATATAGATCTAATGGCTGAACGAAGTATCAATCTTATTACTATTTATAATTTCCACAAGGAGGAAAACGTATGTCTATTAAAGGTGTATTCGAAAAGGCTCCTGAGATCTTGGTAGGTCTTGGTATTGTGTCTATTGGCGCTGGCGTATTCTTCGCTTGCAAGGCAACTCTCAAGATCAAGGATAAGAAGGAAGAAATCAAGGAGGAGTTCGAGGAGACTGTCGAGACCGCTAAGTCTGATATGGAAGAGATCGATGATGGCGTTGAGAATGCTGTAGAACTCAAGGACGGCTCTACCTACACTGCTCAGGATGGTGCTAAGGACAAGGCACTCGTATATAAGCAGACTGCTGGTAAGATGATCAAGACTGGTTTCAAGGTCGCTAAAGAGTATGCTCCGGCTGTTGGCTTTCTGGTTACCGGTATTGCTCTGGTACTCTTCTCGCACAAGATCTTAAGAGACCGTAATGCAGCACTTCTGACGGCTTATACGGCGCTTGATAGCGCTTTCAAGGTTTATCGTCAGAGAGTTATTGCTAAAGGCGGTAAAGAGCTTGATGCCGAGTTCCTGTATGGCACTAAGACTGAAGTTACTGAGAAGACTGTAACAAATCCTGAGACTGGCCTTGAGGAAAAGATCATGGAGACTACCACGGTTCCTGATTATCCTCTTGGTTCTCCGTACGCCCGAATCTTCGATAAGGCTAATAGTGTAAACTATGAGGATGCCGATTCCAACAACTGGTACAACGAGGTTAGACTTCGTCAGTCTGAGGCGTGGGCTAATAATATGCTCAACGCTAAGGGATATTTGTTCCTGAACGAGGTTTATGAGCATCTTGGTTTTGAGCCTTCTCAGGAGGGTCAGTTTGTCGGCTGGCTTAAAGGAACTGAGAATGGCGGAGATGGATACGTTGACTTCAACATCGATCTTAACGTTCGTGATCCTCGTTTCAAGGATCTTATTGAGCACTATGGTCACGGTCCTGGCAGAAGAAGAAAGATCGTTCTGGACTTCAATGTCGATGGCGTGATCTATGACAAGGTGTATAAGAGATCCGATAAGAATGGCCTGTCTGATGAGCAGCTCAAGGCGCTTCAGGATATGAAGGAGGAAACCAAGGAGGCTCTTGAGGCAGGCGACGAGCGATATGTTCGCATGGAAGAAGAGGCATACGCTGCTGTAAATAAATAATAGTTAGACGCGGATCGTGTGGGAAGGGCCCTCTCGCACGATTTGCAATCTCCTTTATAGAGGGACGGGCAAGGTGCTCGTTCAAGAATTTAAAGGAGGAACTAATTATGAACAAGTTTAGAAATATTGCGATGATTATTTGTCTGCTGGCGACTATCGCTGGTAGTATTATGATGGTAATTGGAGGCGTTGCATTGTTTACCCTTAATCCGGCAGGGTTTGGCCTGCTTGGAGCAGGGGCAGCAATTGGTACAATGAGTTACTTCATGATGCTGCTTGTAAGCGGAAAGCTTAGCGGCATAATCAAGTAATATTCTAGAGGAGGCTTTAACAGGTCTCCTCCTTTTCTTTCTCTTCGCATTTGAGACAGCCTCCTTAGTAGGAGGTGATATTATGCAAAAGTATGACGATATGCCCGTGACGTATTGGTGGATGAATCATGACTTAGTTGACATGGTCGCGATGCGAAACAACCTTCAAGAGAATTTAGACGGTGCTAGAAAAAGTGTATTCATCGATAACAGGTTTATCGGGTGGATATTTAAAAAGCGCGTAGAGGATCTCGAGGGGATGGTCGAGTATTGGAATGACGAAATCGAGACTAAGATTCATGAGATCGAAGTAAACAATATGTGCCGGGTTGTTAGAAATGACGGTAGCGGAAGGATCATCTAAATAGGCGAGGGAGCGTAATGCTCCTTTTCCTTTTTATATTTTAGGGAGGTGCGATTTATTGAACGATAAACTCAAACTCATGGACCTACTAGAAAAGTATGCTGAAAGACGCGATTCGATCATTAGAGTTGCTGCTTGTTTGATGGTGGGCTCTTTTGTCTGTTTTATTAATTCAAGGGTCGGGAATGTAGTCGTTTTCGATCTGTTAACGGCGCTTTTTAGCACTTTGGCGATGTTTTCTTGTGGAATTGTGTTTGGTGTATGCATGTGCATGAAGCATTTAAAGGAAATCATAAATAGCCTTCCCGATACAGATGATAGCGATAACGCATGATTTACAACTCCTATTATGGCAAGTTTATAAGCTATTTTTAAGGAGGTTATTGTATGAAAAACTTCAAGAAGAAAATTGTTAAGTTTGTTCTGACCACTAATTATTGCTGGTCGTGCATATTTGCCAGTCTAGTTGGCGCAGTCGCTGGATATTATGTATTCAGAGGGGCATCTGACTGGTGCTGGTGGATTGTAGGCGCGGTTGGATTAGTTGGAATGGTCGGAGTTGCACTTAAGATGATCTTGGAGGAGGCTGATAGTTGCGGCTTGCTTGAAAGTGAGGATGAGGCGTAATGCCTTTTCCTTTTCTTTTATATTTTGTCATGCTATTTGTTTGCAAGGAGGAAGATTTATGTGTGAGGATTTAACAGATCTTGACTATAACATTTGTAAAAACTGTGGTAGACTCATTCGTGAGGGTGAGGAGATCTGCAGTATTTGTGAAAGAGAAGTATATACTGATGAGAAAGGTAGAGAGGCTTTGAGGAATCTTCTTTGGGAGATTCGAGATCGAGGTATTGAGTCTTATCGTCAGTGATTCTATATTTTATATTGTATGGAGGTAATGTTATGGCTATTAGTGAGAATTTAAAGGTTATCGCTGGTACTTTGATCGGCGCTGCGGTTTCAGGCGTTATCGTATGGTTCTACCAGGATAAGAGACTGGCGGGGAAGTTTCAGCAGGAGCTTGAGGACTATAAAGCAAGCTACGATAAGCGCATGAAAGGCGAGTGCGATGACGAGAAGGATCTTAAAGGTGATAATCACGAAACGGTTGAAGAAAAAGTTTCTAAAGCTCGAGCCGAAGCCGAAAAGATGGAAATTCCAGAGGCCGCTGTCAAGGCTGCAAAAGCTATGCAGGACGGTGTAAGAAAGGCTCAGCAGAACAAAGACCGCGATAGTTATTCGAAGCTTACTCGCCAGTATGATCGTAGGGACGGAGAC
>JAGCGE010000206.1 GCA_017649745.1 Clostridiales bacterium
ACACAGACAATGGTTGGCGCTGATAACCTCGTTCAGGTTGTTTCCTGGTACGACAACGAGAACTCCTACACAAGCCAGATGGTTCGTACAATCAAGTACTTCGCAGAGCTCGGCTAATAAGAGTTTTAAAATCGAATTGCTTAAGACCTTCGCTTCGGCGGAGGTCTTTTTTTGCGTGTTTTGCAAGTGGTTGACAGTGTTGGTCTATCGTGATAGACTCAAAATAGGTCTAACGCGATAGACCTATGCCGTTTTGCATCATAATGTCCCTGCGCAAGGCATGAAGATGTGATCCCCCGGCCGGGAGCGGCATATATTATTAGACAGACTTTTATAATGGGAGATCAAGATGGAAGAACTTATTCTGTTTGACAGTGAATACAAATTGATGGATATCGTATGGGAGAATGAACCCGTCAGATCCGGAGATATCGTTAAGATCTGTTCTGACAGATTTGACTGGAAGAAGTCCACTACTTACACGGTTTTGAAGAAACTGGGTGAGAAGGGAATGGTCAGTAACGTTGATTCCGTCGTAACATCACTGGTTCCTAAGGAACAGGTTCAGGAATCTCAGAGCGAGCAGATGATCAATAAGAGCTTTGGCGGTTCGCTTCCTGCTTTTGTAAGTGCTTTTCTGAAGAGAGGCAATATTACCAAAGAGGAGGCACAGGAACTTATTGATCTCATTGAGACTCATATCGAGGATTAAGAAATGGATGAATTATTGAGAAAGCTTTTGGAGATGACGCTGTACGGTTCTATCGCTATTGCCGTAGTACTTGTTTTGCGCGTTATCTTTCGCAAGGTTCCTAAGAAGGTCACTTGTCTGTTCTGGATCGTTGCCGGGATCAGACTTCTGTGTCCTTTTAATTTCAAGACCAGATTCGGCATAATGAACCTTTTCGAAAAGAAGAAGGAAGTTATTCCAACAACTCAGCCAATACGTGAAGTTAAGATCCCTGTTATTACATCTGTTGTTCATCATGAGGTTAAGGATACTGTTCCTGTTAAGGCTCATGAGGTGGTTTCAAATGCAAGTAAGACCAATATCTCGCTACCTGTTTTATTGATCAGTATCTGGATATTGGGAACATTGATCTTTCTCGGAACGATGATGATCAGATATATTAAGCTTCAGAAGAACATCGGAAAAGGGAATAAGGTTGGAGATGTTATTGAATCTGATAAGGTCGATACGCCTTTTGTTACTGGTTTCTTCAGACCTAAGATAGTACTTCCGACATTCGTTGACCCGAGAGAAAGAGATTATCTTATTATGCATGAGAAGATACATATGAAGAATATGGATAATCTCACGAGAGCATTGGGACTTGTTATTGTCTGCATCCATTGGTTTAACCCGCTTGTATGGATCGCTTTTAGTATGTTATGTAACGATCTGGAGATGAGAGTTGACGAAGAAGTAATAGACAGGATCGGTAATGATATCAAGAAGGATTACTGTCTGTCGATAGTCAACCATGCGATGAAAAGACAGAGATACAAGGTGTTCGGTGCCTCGTTTGCTAAGAAGACTCTTAGCGGATTGGAGGTAAAGATGAGGATCAATAATTTGATCAAATATAAAAAGATATCTTCCCTTGCTACAGCTTTGATAGTTGTTGTTTCAATGGGAGTAACAGCGGTCTTGTCATCTTGTTCTAACGAGAAGACAGACAAGGTCATTGATTCTGTTGTTTCATCGGAAGAGACAACAGCAGCTAAGACTGAATCACCTGAATCTGAAGAAGCGACTTCAACTACTGAAGGAGAATGGACACCACCTTGGGAAGAAGGAGGAGAGATCCAGAAGGTCTGTATTTATTATTCTGGGGATTCGAATTCGCTCACTGTCAACGGTTCAGATCAAGATGAAGCTTATGGTAATTTCATATTGGTAGATTATATTGAGCCTGAACAGGAAGGAACTTTTCCTGAGATCCAGATCATAAGCGAACCGAATTATTTTGAGAATACTGATGTTTATGATCTGGCCCAAGAGTATAGTGACCAAGGTTACATTCTTATTGATGCGGATTACTATTCGCATGAGGATATTCCGAATTTCGATGTCGGGTTCAATGCAATATCAGATGGCGATGGTCCTTATGTAGTCGTATTGCATCTTAGTGAAGAGGGAATAAGTTATATTGATATAACCTCTATAGGTATGGATGAATGGATCGAAGGTTATACCTGTAATACGATATCAACTTCTTATAATGAGAACTATGAAGAGACAGGTGATTGGAAGGTCGAGGCTGAATATATTGGAGAGAATGAAAACGATAAAGCGTATCTAGTCGGTGAATATGACGGATCGACCGGAATTCTTATAATTACTATAACAAGATGAACATGAAAGAACCTGAGCTGCAATAGCAACTCAGGTTCTTCTTTTATGTGCATTCAGGAAGGTTATCGCGAACAGGGGTTATATTCAGGATCCTGAATACTGCGGTAAATCCTTTTGCCTTAAGTTCAGTAGTGACTGTCGTTCTCATCCTGTTTTGTGCCAGAAGAAGTGTCTTCAGGTCCTTGGGGTTCGAGAGAAAGAACGGATCGTTCATCTTTTCAGTTACGATCTCAATGACAGTATCTCTTAAGATCTTTTTGTAGTCTTTTCCTTCGTAATCGGATGGATCATCAAGCTTTGCTCTTCCATCTGCGAGAAGTTTGAACACTATCTGTTCATCCGTTATGGGATCCGTAACTATAATCGGTGACTCGTTTTTTACTGCGAACTTAAATGGTGCACTCGGATCTGTATTAACTCTTTGTACTGGCTTAGCAGTTGGTACAGGCTTAGCTGCCTTTTCGCGCTCGCAGTAATCGTTTGCTGCTTTAGCACCTCTTTCCATAGCTGCCTTTAGATTATCTAAAAAACTCATGTTATCCCTCTCCTTACATTTCTTCCATGCTATAGACAAATGAATAGTTGATGTTTCCTGAGCTGAAGTATCTATCCTTCTGGAGCAGACGTCCGTTCTCGTCGTATGTGTAGACTGTGTATCCCTTAAGAGTCTTTCCCTTATAGTCTTGATCTTCGATGAGTCTGCCGTTCTCATCGTATGTGTAGTAATAATACTTGTTTTCCATGCTGCCCGGATAGAATTCTGTTTTAAAACCATCAGCATTAAAATGCGTATAGTTCTCTGTGTTGTTTTCGAGTTCATTGTCGAACATATTCCAGCCAAGATAACATTTTGTGTATGATCCGTCTTCGTTATATGTGTATTCATATTTGAAGTTCGGATGTTTGCCGTCTGGTACGTTATTGATTTCGCTTATGACTCTTCCTTGCTCATCATACTCGAAAACAGTTGTGGACGAGATATATCCGCTTGCCTTTCCATAATGGATGAGAGCGATGGAACCATCGTCGTTATATTCATAAGCGGAAAAGCTTGAATCCTGGTAGCTGTCCCTGGACCACATTTCCATAGTTACGAGCCTGTTCTGATCGTCATACTCGTAGTATTCGGAATGAACCAGATCTCCGTCTTCGCCATATCTGCAGAAGAGTACCTCATCACCGTTGCTGTTATAGTAGTACTCGCCGAAAAGACGATCTTTTGATTCGGAATCATCTTCACCCTGATAATCAGCAACACTTCTGTAACCACCGCTGACATCGATCATATCAGGTGTTGTTCCTGTGAAAGCATATCTCTCATCAACTATTTCGATAAGTCCCTGAGTAAATCCAAGATCGACTTCGCCTGAGTTTGTCTCAACTGTCTCAGCTGTTTCCTCTGTTTCGGATGATTCAGTTGTTTCAACTGTTTCGATCGTGGTTTCTTCTATAACTTCTTCAGATGACTCAGCTGTTGTTTCTCTGTCTCTTGTCTTTCTGCTTTTCTCACTGTTGCAGCCTGCGATAGACAATACCATTGAAAGTGCCACTAAATACACAACTATGTTTTTGATCTTTTTCATTTTTCTAAACCTCCTGTAATGTGCATCTGCTTATATGACACACAGGAGGTTAGAAATATTCGAAACTTTTTGAAAAAATTTTTTTGTGTATTTTCGGGATTCAAGTAACAGCATTTTTGCATCCTACAGATTCACTCTCTAAATAGTCACTGAAAAATATCCAACCTGTAGTTTCATTCCTTCAAACAGCCTTTTAAAAAATGTAACCCACAGTAGGAGAAAACTTTCGAAAAAACAAGGGAACAAGCCGTAATCGGATGCAAGCTCTCAATAAGCTTCAAAAGGTACTGAATAAGGTAGGATTTCTGGAAGAGCGCATTTTAGTGTGCTGCTACATAAGGAAGGAAAAAATAATGCGGCAAATAATAAATCCTACCCAAAGAAGGAAAAGTCTTGATCATTTAGCAGCGTTTCCTTCATAAGGAAGGAAAAATCCCGGGAATCGTCAAAACATGCCTTTTGAGGGCTTAAGACTTTTTAGTTGTGTTGGAATGATAACCGAAAGAATCCTGCGCATATTAAAGAGATGTCCCAACGTGATGTTAAATAAACACCGCTTTTGAGACATCTCCATTTTTTCTTTTACCGAGCATTTGGTCCGCCGGCTGGTAAGAAATACAACCTATTTGCCTTCAATGTTCTTGGAAGATCCGTCCAAAGTATTAAAGATCTTCGATCACGTATGTGTTTTCCCAGATCTGATCGCCGCGCTTATTGATGGCGTACTCTCTTACGAGCCTTCCTTCAGAGTCGTATTCATAGTAACTCGTATAGTCGAGAGTCTTTCCGGAGTAGTTCTCTTTGGTCTGGAGGACACCGTTATCATCATAGGTATATATATTCTTCTCATTAAGCATACCGGTCTTCTCCTCGATGAGCAGATCGTCGGCACTATAGATAGAATATGCAGAAGACTCTTTCATCTTCTGGCTTAATGTATCGAATGACGTTACCTGAGTCGTATAAGAACCGTCAGTCTCATAAGTGTAATCACAGTACCAGTAGATCTTGTCACTGTCGGTATAGTGCTGGGTGATCTTTATGAGCCTTCCGAGATCGTCATACTCGTATTCGAAATACTTTTCGACTTCACCGTTATTGAGGTAGAGATATCCCGTATCTACTCTCTCAATACCGTTAGGACCATAAGTGTAGTCTTTATATGATCCGTTTTGGTCAGTTGAGTAGTCCCAAAGTTCCTCTCTTGCGAGTCTTCCGTCTTCGTATATGAAGTAATCAGAGTGGATCATCTCGCCGTCCTCGTTATACAGGCAGTCGAGTACCAGGTTGCCGTTCGAATCATAATAACACTGGTCTCTTTCAGTGTCTTCGTCTGAGTCATGATAAGTGCAGTAGCTTACGTATCCGCCTGAAAGGTTCAACTGATCAGGAGTCATGCCTTTAGAATTAATATCTTTCTTCGACTCTAAAGTCTCCTTAGTCTCGTGTGTCTCTTCAGTCCTTGAAGACGACTTGCGCTTCTCGTTTTTCGGACTTAACTTTGTATATGCGAAAAAGCTCGCGCTTCCGATCGCTACCGCAGCCACGAGACCGATCGCCACGCCTTTGACTGCTGTAGCTGCACCTGTTGCTTTTGTTGCCGTTGCTGCTGAAGCTCCCGCTGCCTTCGTTGATGCGGCCATGCTGAGTAGAGATGCCGGCATAGGCTTGAAAGGTATCTGCTCGGCCTCTTTTTCGAAAAGCAAGGTTAGGAACGGGATTGCCATGAACAGCTTATCCTTATTATCTTTTTCATATTTCTCGACCTCCTTCTTGATCTTTTTCTTGGCATAATTAAGTCGAGAAAGAACGGTTCCCTGAGGGATATCAAGCTTCTCCGCGATCTCTTTTATCGACATCTCGTTGAAGTAGAAAAGGATGATCGTCATCCTCGAATCTTCCGACAGACTGTTATTGATGATGTCCATCAATATCTTTCGCTTCTCGGCAGACTCGACTACTGACTCAGGAAGGAAATCATCCCCAATAGCCTCAGTATCATCGAAAAATTCATCTTCAGCGTTGACGGTCCTTGTTCTTGTAAGGATGTTGAGACACTTATTAGCCGCGATCTTCTTGACCCAAGCGACGGCTTTATCCTTGTCTTTAAGGGAATCATAACTTTTGAAAGCGGTGATAAATGTGTCCTGGACAACATCCTCAGCTTCTTCCTTGTTCTTCAGAAGTGAGATAGCAGTCCAATATACCGACTTATACGCATCGTTATATAATTTCTCGAGTTCCTGTTCTGTCATTACTTTTTATGCCTCCTTTATTTCCGCATCTATCTATTAGACACAGAAGCCTGCGGAAATATTCGAAGAAAGTCGAAAAATAACTTAATGAATGTATTATAACGTATTGAATATAGGTTTTGACTTAATAATAAAAAGTTCATATAATAAGATGTTATCTTATTAGGAGGTGGTATTTACCATGTCAGAACAAAAGAAGTTTTACATTACAACCCCGATCTATTATCCATCGGGTAATCCGCACATTGGCCAGTGCTACACAACACTTGCTTGCGACGTTGTTGCAAGACTCAAGCGAATGCAGGGCATGGATGTAATGTTTCTGACAGGTACAGACGAGCACGGTCAGAAGATCGAAGATAAGGCTAAGGAAGCCGGCGTCACACCTCAGAAATATGTCGATGATATCGTTGCTAACTTTAAGAAGCTCTGGGAGCTCCTCGGTATCAGCTACGACAGATACATCAGAACAACAGATCCTTATCACGTTGAGAGCGTTCAGAAGATCTTCAAGGAACTCTACGACAGAGGATATATCTACAAGGGCGAGTACACAGGTAAGTACTGTAAGCCATGTGAGTCTTTCTGGACAGAGAGCCAGCTCGTAGACGGCAAGTGTCCTGACTGCGGAAGAGAGTGCGTTGACGCTTCCGAGGAAGCTTACTTCTTCAAGCTCTCACAGTTCGGACCTAAGCTCGAGAAACTTTTGACAGATGAGGAGCTCGATTTCCTCCAGCCTAAGTCCCGTGTTAATGAGATGATCAACAACTTCATCAAGCCGGGTCTTCAGGATCTCTGCGTATCCAGAACGAGCTTTACTTGGGGTATCCCTGTAACATTCGATCCTGGTCACGTTGTATATGTATGGATCGACGCTCTTTCCAACTATATCACCGCTTTGGGATATGGTAATGAGACATATAACGATTTCGACAAGTATTGGCCTGCTGATATCCACGTAATGGCTAAGGAGATCATCAGATTCCATACTCTTATCTGGCCTGCAATGCTCATGGCTCTCGATATCCCGCTCCCTAAGAAGGTTATCGGCCACGGCTGGATCACATTCGGCGGCGGTAAGATGAGTAAGTCATCAGGTAACGTAATCGATCCGTTCGTTCTTTGCGACAGATACGGTGTTGATGCATTGAGATATCATCTCCTCCGCGAGATGCCTTTCGGTGCTGATGCTCCATATACAAATGAGATGATGTTCAACAGGATCAACAGCGATCTTGCTAACGATCTTGGTAACCTCGTTTCCAGAACGGTTGCGATGGTATTTAAGTACTTCGATGGTAAGCTCCCTGCAGACAGGGAAGTTGAGGCTTTGGATGAGGAACTCCTCTCCATGTTCGACGCTCTTCCTGCTGATGTTATCAAGGATTTCGAGACACTTCATATCGCTGACGGTCTTGAGAAGACATTCAAGTGCATCGCTAGAGCTAACAAGTACATTGACGAGACAGCTCCATGGGTTCTCGCTAAGGACGAGAGCAAGAAGGCTAGACTTGCAACAGTTCTTTACAATCTCCTCGATTGCGTAAGAAGAGCATCTATCCTCTTGAGCCCTGTAATGCCACACATCTGTCCTAAGATCTTTGAGCAGATCGGTGCAACAGCTGAGAACACAACACTTGATGCAGCTTCCGTAAGAGGCGCACTTGCAGCTGACGTAGAAGTTAAGAAGGGAGAAGTTCTTTTCCCTAGAATAGATATCGAGAAGGAGCTCAAAGAGCTCGAGGCTCTTAATCCTCATAAGGAAGAGAAGTCTGAAGAGCCAGAGGGCGAACCCGAGCCGTTGAAGGATCTTTGTGTTATCGATGATTTCTATAAGCTTGATATCAGAGCAGGTAAGATCCTTGCTTGCGAGAAGGTACCTAAGTCCAAAAAACTCCTGAAGTTCCAGATCGACGACGGTTTCGGCACGAGACAGATCCTCTCGGGTATCGCTCAGTACTACGAGCCTGAAGATCTTGTCGGCAAGACAGTCGCTATGATCGTTAACCTCCCTGTAAGAGAGATGATGGGCCTTGAGAGTAACGGTATGATCCTTTCTGCTAGAGCAGAGGACGGCGGCTACAGAGTAGTAGAACTTAACGAAGACGTTAAGCCTGGAGCAGATATTTCTTAATATGAGCAAGAAGAAGGCAAAGGTTTATTACGAAGGTCTTGCCCGCGGCGTTTTCGATACTCATGCGCATCTTTATGACAGACGTTATGAGGAGAAGGGCGTTAAGGTGGAAGACCTCCTTGCCAATGCTTCTTCAGCTGGTGTCGACAAGATCCTGATCCCTGCTGATACTATAGCTACTTCTAATCTTGCGACGGAACTTGCTTCTCGTTTCAACGGTGTCCATGATGTCAGTTTATGGGCTTCGGTCGGAGTTCATCCTCATGAAGCAAAGGACTACGATGCGAAAGCAAGGGAAGATCTGATCGATCTTCTTTCCAAGCGTGACAGTCTTAGGATCCGTGCGATAGGTGAGATAGGTCTTGATTACTACTATGATTTCTCTCCAAGAGATATTCAGAAAAAAGTCTTCGTTGATCAGATTAAGCTCTCATATGAAGCTGATGTTCCGTTCATTCTTCATGAGAGGGATGCGACGGGTGATTGTCTTGAGATCTTGAAGGAAGCATCTAAGTCCGGTTACCTTCGTAAAGCCCCTGGTGTCTGCCACTGCTGTTCGATGTCTGTCGAAGCAGCTAGAGAGATCCTGAAGCTCGGCTTCTATATCGGCTTTGACGGTCCTCTGACTTTCTCTAATAATCGAAAAGGCGTCGAACTTCTGTTATCATGTCCTATGGATAGGATCGTAGTAGAGACAGATAGTCCATACTTAACACCTGAACCTAATCGAGGCAGGACTAACGAACCGGCATTTGTACCTTTCGTTCTTGAGAGAATGTCAGAGATCAAGGATATGGATGTTAAAGAATTAGCCAAGATCACGTCCGATAACGGACTTAGGCTCTACGAGATAGAATAAGCTTAAAGGAGTTTATTATGAGTAAGAAAGACAAGATACTTATCGTTATAACAATAATACTCGTAGCTGTATTGATCGGCGGATTTGTCTGGGACTATAACGGCTTCCTCCTCAAGAGGACTCTTAAGATCGAGATCACAGATGATATGGATGTCATATCCATGAATAAGGCCGGCACACTTTTCTATCGTAAGGCATACGAAGCAAGGATCAAGCTTCCGAGAGAAAAAGCTGAAGACGAACTTAATCTTATTGTTCAGACATACGGCGCAGATGCTGAGATAATGGATGATCACGAATTCTCTCATTTTGCAGAAGAGTCATTTAAGTCAGAACTTCTTAAACCTCAGCCTGTAACAGGTACTGAAGTTGCTGTTGTAAAAGCAACAGACGGTGATGATCTTGTAACCTTCATGATGGATGTCGAGAACGAATCAGATGCATTTATTTATGTATACTACTACAGAGGTTGATCTGAATTGTTGCTTTATTATTTCTTTCTGTTTGATGTTATTCTTTGGTGAATGACATCTTTTTATGTCTTTTTGGGAGGTGTGTGAAATATTTATGCTTTATTCGAGGTTTTGTAGGTTTTTATGTATTTGCTTGATAATCGCTTTGTTTGTAACGATATTTCCTGCAAAAAAACTATCTGCGAATGAACTGGACGTCCAATATTACTCTGTTCAAGATGGGATAGATTATGTGATTGAAACAGTTGTTACTTCAACTTGGGAAAATCATACTAATATTGAATTAAGGATCAAGAATAATGGAATTGAACCTATAGAGAACTGGTTTTTAACGTTTAAAACGCCATATGTTATCGAGAATATTTGGAATTCAACGATTGTTGAAATTGGTGAAAATGGTGTTTATACAATCAGAAATAATAACTATAATCAGGATATTGAAATTAATTCTGAAGTGTCGGTTGGAATAACTCTATATCATTATGGTGTAGAATATTGCAGATTGTCAGATTGGTATTTGCTCAATACCGAGATTAAAGAAGTTGATCGTAATAAATTCTCAGTAACATATCAAGAGTATTCAAGATGGGATTCTGGTTTTTGTGGTGCTTTGGTGGTCAGTACACAAGAAACGATTGAAGATTGGTGTATTTCATTTGAATCAGAGTATGATATTACAGATGTTGCAAATGCCAGTATTCTTCTTCACGAAGATAATAGATATGAGATTTCTAACGATGGTTATATGCAGAATATCGACAAAGGTATTTATTCAATTAGCATTCAGGGTATACCTACAGAGTCGGACTTTAATCTTAGTAATGTTTCTATGACATCTATAGGGTTAGCTGTGTCGTTGACAGAAGATAGTGATAATGATGGAATATTGGACTATTGTGACTATTTGGATTTGCAATATTATAATGATCCCGTTACAACAAGTCCTACACCCATTGTTTCAGTTATTCCTACAGAAGTTGATGCGCCGACTGAAGAAGTTACCGTTGTTCCAACATTAGGTGAAGAAGTAGATAAACAATTGGATTCTGATAAGGATGGGCTTCCGGATTATTATGAAATTGAGATTGGAACAAAAATTGATAATTGGGATTCAGATTGTGATCTTGTGGGAGATTATAACGAGGTATTGGTTGGATATGATCCAACCAAGCCAGATTCTGATGATGATGGCATATTGGATGGGGATGAGGATTACGATGATGATAGGTTGATTAATTCTGAAGAAGAAACTTATGGGACATACATATATAGTCCTGATAGTGATTTTGATGATCTTAGCGATTATGATGAATTGTATTGTTATTATACGGATCCTATGCTTTATGATTCTGACGGAGACGATATTTGCGATGGTGATGAAATATATCTGGGGAAAGACCCAAGGGATTGTTCTGATGTGCAAGAAAAGGTGTTGCAGTCAGTATCAGAAACAATAAATAATGAAGAGGATCAGTTTCTTAAAAAGATAGATGTTATCATGGAACTGTCAGGAAGAATAGATTATTCTTTGCAAATTGAAGATGTTTACGGGAAAGATGAATTTCTTACCAACATTAGTTCTAGAATAGGAAGTCCAATCAGTTTTGAATGTGATGAAGAATTTGAGAAAGCCGAAGTTGCATTTTATTATGATGAGAAATTACTTGGAGAGACTAATGAAGAGGATCTTATTTTGTTATGGTGCAATGAGGATACAGGTGTTTTCGTTGAACAGGAACAAGCGGTCATTGATAAAGAGAACAACAAGATTGTTGTTGAACTCAGTCATTTCAGTATATATATGATTGTTGATGGAAAGAAATGGTATGCTCCTATCGTTTTTCCTGATTATAAATATGAGTTTAATGAGTCAGCAGATCTAGACTTGTTTATTTCCTTAGAGGATATAGATGATTTATCTGTTGATGAAAGAATAAAGGTTTTAAATGTAGCATGTGAATTGATTGATAATGCTAGTGATAATGATCGAGTTGGTGTGATAATAACTCACTCAAATGGAATTGGTGACCCATACTCATCATATTTTATGACTTTAGCACAAACCACTTTTCAAAAGTCTTTACTTAAGAATTATATTGAAGAAAATTATGTTAACAATTCATCTGAACACTTGGGTAATGATTCTTACATAAATAATGCAATAGCATATTCGACCTTGGTTTCTCAGAATAGTGGGGACATAGGAAATACAAAAAGGATTGTTCAGATAACAAATGGTAATGCTGAACACTACTTTAACCCTTTGTTTTCAAATCAAACTTATTTGAATAGAGAAAAAGATGTGCCTTTTTATGTTGTTAACATTTCTGAGGATAATCATGAAAATGATGAATGGTTAATTGAATGGTGTGCTACATCAAAAGGGTCTTATAGTTTTATTTCCGAATATGATATAGAAAAGCTTGTTTCTGAAATAAGAACTAATACAGATAGATCTTATGATAAAGATAACGATGGACTTCCGGATTATTTAGAAAGCCAAGGGATGGTCTGTCTGAATTATGATGAATTGATTGTTACTGATTGCAGTAATCAAGATTTGGATAGAGATGGAATATTAGATGGTTATTCGACAGATGAAGATGCATTGTCGGATAGAGAAGAAATGGGAATTCTTTATGAGATTCAAAGATGTGATAACGATGATATTAAGATTTACTGTAACGGAAAGATTATCAAGACTTTTTCTGGATATATAAATGACTATGAGTACAAAGCGTTTGTAAAGTATATTCCAACGGAAAGAGGAAAGACAAATCAGGTTTTCTATATATATTCTAATCCAACATTTAAGGATTCGGATTATGACGAAGTATTAGATGATTGTGATGCTTATCCATTAACAAAGAATAAAGAGATTAACTATATCTTCTTCGGTCTTGAATCTGGAGATTCTAACGAATGTATTACGCCTTTAGTTAAGCGTTATGAGAGAGAATTTCGAAAGAATCATATGAGTTTTATAAGTGTTGAAATAAACGGATGGAATAAATTAGTGAGTAGTTGGCAAGGATTGGCATCTATAATGTCTGATGGATGCATCAATGAAAAAATGTGCTATTGCAAAGTGAACAATTTAATTATTGTTTCGCATGGGGCTGTAACGGGAATAGCATTTAATGCTGATGATGGAATGCATTATAATGATATTTCTGCATTGGCACAATGTCAGAAAATTCCTATTGATTATATTGATATACAAGCCTGTTATTCTGCATATGTTGATGATACGATGCCTGGTAGTATGCCTAGACTATTTGTTGAAGAGTGCGATGTGAAATGCGTATTAGGATGGACAGGAATGAGTGCTTATATAGAGGACAAGGATGAAAATATGGGATTTGTTTCAAAAAATGATATAGTTGAGAAACATCTTCTGTATTCTGATTATATAGCTTGTTATTGGGATAATGGTGTATTGAAAGAAAAATGTCTTACTTCTTTTGCTAGATATGTACTATATACTGGTTATGAATTCTGTTTGCCTAGTATGAATGATGATCTTAAGGGGTGAGAGTAATGAATAAAAAGAAAATAATTATACTTGCTATATTTGTAGTTTTGTTTGTCTTTCTTGGTATAAAATTGATTATGACTCAAAAAGAATTAGAGAGAAAAGCTCCTGTGTGGTATGGGGAAATTAGTCAGCACGGATTTCCGCATGAAGAGCAAGCAATTGTTTGTGAAATTCAAGAACTCATGTCAAGTAATGAGTACAAGAACTCTGATTTAGATGTTAGATGTTCATCAGTAAAAAGCTTAGCTTATAAGTTGAGCGAATCAGGAACAGATAAATATCCGTATAGTTTGATTAATTCTAATGAGATCATAATGGATGATAATGAGATACAATTTATTTCTGTTAATCAGTGCCATTTCTGCATAGTCTTCTCAGTTGATGATCAGGATTATTCTGAACTCCTTGAAGACCGATATGAATTTGAGGTCAACAGTGCCGAAGGTAAGACAAAGGATATATTGAGTTCTGATCACTTAGAAGAACCTGATAACTAAGTATTGCGGGGGTGCACCATTTTGATGATGCCCCCCGTGTTTTATTAGAAAATATCTTCATCCTCATCATCGCCCATGTCGATCACTGTCTTTGAGACCATGCCGCCATGATTGATTGGGAATTCTTTATGAGATTCAAAGATGTGATAACGATGATATTAAGATTTACTGTAACGGAAAGATTATCAAGACTTTTTCTGGATATATAAATGACT
>JAGCGE010000207.1 GCA_017649745.1 Clostridiales bacterium
ATACATATGCTGATGCTTCCGAGTGGGAGACAAAGGCTAAGGATCTCGCTGGCAGATTCATCAAGAACTTCGCTAAGTACGAGGGTAATGATGCTGGTAAGGCACTCGTTGAGGCTGGCCCAAAGCTTTGATCCTAACTTAATAAAGTTAATTCACAGCGGTCGCGCAAGCGGCCGCTTTTTTTACCTGGATAACAGGTATAAAAACAAATAAAACACACCCATTAGGATCGCGACTCCTTGGGTGTGAAATTATAACCTATACCTGAGGCATCCGTCCTTGCGGACTGTGCTTCTTTAAGTTGATTATACCATAATTATCCATAAATGAAACATTGAACCTACACCTCGAATTTTCGTAAGTTATTCAGAATAAACTGTAATGTATTCCTGAACTGTGGGAATAGAAAACAGTCGCCTCTATATTAGTCTCAAGACATATGGAGGACTGATGAGATGGTAAAAAAGGCAACCGATAAGATCACAATAGTGATACTGATCTTGTACTTTATTGCTTTCGCGGCAAATTTCGCATATATGGTCGATTGGAGTGAAGTCCTTCTTCCGACCCGTGTGACGCTTTGTTATGGAACTAACAATGAGCATCCTCTTCCTGAGGGAGAGATCTCGATATACAGGGACTTTTCCGGATATTATATGACCTGGGACGATCCGGCGCGTGATGAGAAGATCGAACTTTCTTATACTGAATACAGATACTGTATGGGAGTGACCGAAAACTTCGCTGAAAACAACGGTTTTTATCCCCGCAAGTATGAGAGTGACGCTAATGTCGCCAAGGTCAAATATCTCTTTTCCGAAAAGGAATATGAATTCAATCATCTCAGTTCAATGACCAAGAGGATCCAGAGTATGTACGCATGTCATAAGAGTAAGGGATTGGTTAGTGATCTTCATATGAATATTGGAGCTGTTCTTGATAAGTACAACGTAAAGAGTGCGAATGTGTTTTTGTGCGGAGAAAAGGAACGTGTTGTTGAGCATTACGGCTTTTTGGAAGACAACAGCAATCTTGTCGAGGTTTACCCTTGCGTTATTATCCGCGAAGAAGATCCGGAACCTACAAATGACAGAAGGCTCAATAGGATCAACAACAAGTTGCTTGCAAGGTGTACCAATATCCGTTTGTGGGAAAGAGGTTACACACGGTTCTTTTTCCCGAATTCCAATATTGCGCTGACCGAGATGATCTCTAAGAGCAGTTCTGGAAAAACAGTAGATGAGATCAGTCCTGATCCGAACAAACAGGGCAACAGCAGATACGGAAAGATAAGGACCGATCTGATAGATTTTCTCTTCTCGTCTTTAAGCAGAGATAAAGAGAAAAACAAAATGTCATCACAAACGAGCAAATTCGTCAAAACAGTATACTTGAATGGCATCCCTAAAGGGGAGAGGTCATTATACAGCATGGCAATATCTTCAGAAGATCTGACAGTCATGATATTAAGGGATGAAGAAGAGAATATTAAAGGATATATCGAATTCGAATCAAGTGACACTCTGACACGCCAGATGATGCTCGCGGAAATAAGGCTCGTGTTCCTCACGAACGGCCACCTTCCGATCTTACAGGAATCCTATTACGTAGTACATTTCCTGTTTATCGCTTTTATCCAGAACATCTTTCTGGCTGCCTTCTTGATCATTGCTGAGGCTCGAAAAAGATAATGGTATAATCCATATATATGATCGATTCGGGGGTGCTTTATGGGATTTTTTGATATCTTCTCATCAGATGATGATACATCTTATGGTTACAAGTCTTTCAAGAACAAGAACGGTTGGGACAATGCGAAGATGCTCGAACTCCTGTCTTCAGAAGACTCTCCTTACGGCTCTCCGAAAATGGGATGGATCAGGGCTTTCGGCAAAGAGCGCGAAGTCATAGTCTATGATGGCGCTCACAAGACTAACTATGTCTATGTAGATGCCAGCCCTAAGAAGATCGTAGTAAGTATGGCACCAAAGCCGGGACAGATCGGCGGAGCCAAAGATCACATGGGAAACGGTGAGGATGTTGAAGAAGTAGCACACAACACCGTAGCTGCAACAGTTGACAGCGTTGAGGCTGTTGACAGAGTGATCGAGATCGTTAAAAAGATCATCGAGAGTGAGAAGTAATATGAAAAGACCGATATTATCGATTCTGAGTATCATGATGTCGTTCGGGATCCTTATCGGAAATTGTGAGCCTGTATTAGCTGCTGACACCTCTGATGATGAAGCTGTAAGACTAGCCGGTGATGTGGATCCGGAGAATACATATCCCAAGGATCTGCGCAAGATAAAGGTGGATGTCTATAATGGCGAAATAGAGCCATATGTGACCCTGTATTATGAACTCGAAGACGGAAATATCATCTCATTAAAGGAACTTAATGATGATGGAACTTATCGTAATTCAACAACATATGAATATGAGGACCACAAGCTGATCAAAAGTGTCGAAATGACTGATTACGGTAAAGTGGATGAAACATGGGAATACACTTATGACGGCGATCTTCTTGTTAAGAAAGTCGGATATGATGACCGTGGCGGCGGCGGTCTGTACCAATATGAGTATGAGTACTTCTATGAGAATGATCTGCTTGTCAAGGAAACCAATACTGAGACATATACAGATACATTTTTAAATTATTCCCGTAGATCTCAAACGGAGATCATACGTGCATATGATGATAATGGTCACGAGATCATGGAAAAGGAGTACAAGCTCGTAAACGGAGAAAGAGAATTACAGAATTATGCCACAAAAGAATACGATGATGAAGGCAGGGTAATCATAGATACTCGTACGGACCTTTATGGTGATAACGTAGGTCAATATGTAGTCTGGAAAGAAGTGATAGTCTACTCTGAAGATGGTATGGAGTATAAGTCGACTTTTGCTCATGCAGGCGGTGGCTGGTATTCTGACTCGATAACAACTGATGTAAAGAGGGATGAATACGGAAGGATGATCTATAAGCACCAGGTCAGTACCGTTGGAGGTGAAACCACTTATACCTGGGAATATGAAGAAGATTCCAAAGGCAGGCTTATAAGTCAAAAGAGTGCCAAGAGTTCCGGAATCATCAGAGAATACACATATTGTTACGACTAAGGAAGGATGCAGTAAATGAAGTTCAAGCATACAATAATAATTCTTGCTGTCGTAATGGTGTTCTGCGTTTTCACGGGCTGTAATAAGGAAACTGCCGATACGAATCCTGAGCAGGGAACAGTGATCACAGACAATACATCGGAGAATAAGAATTCCAAAAGAAGCAAAGTCCCTGATCCTTCCGATATGCTAGTACTTACGAAGATCGAAGTAGATAATGACGACTCTGAGGGTGATTATATATATGAGTATAGTGCCGGAAAACTCATGAAAGAAACTCACTTTGTCCAGGGTAAGGAGTACGTATCCACATATGAGTATGGCAGCGAATATCTTGAGTATAAGCATACTTCATGTGATGGCGAAGAATATAGTATTGTCAGATATTCATATGTAGATCATCGTTTGGACGCTGAATTATGTCAGCATAAAGACGATGGGAGAACTATAACAACGTGTTATCTCTTTTGTGATGAGATTATGCGTTACAAGGAAGAGTATACCGAGGATTATAAGATGGTCACCGAATACCATCGGAACGCCAACAGAGAAATTGATAGGGAAACTCTCCACTACTGCTCTTTTGATCCTGCGGCAGAAAATAAAGAATATTGGGACACGACCCTTTATTTCTATAACAAAGACGGCACTCTTCAAAGTAAAAAGATATATGAGAATCATGACAAGAATGCCG
>JAGCGE010000208.1 GCA_017649745.1 Clostridiales bacterium
AATTGTGGCTTTTTTGTAAATAATCATTATGTTTTGACTTTTTACAGATGTAAAAAACTCTACTAACTATCTGAACTTCCTTAGAAACAGTATAGAATTACCTATGCATAATTGAAAGCAGGATAAAGGGTTGTCGACAAAACTTGTCTTCAACCGTTTCACAAAACCCGGCAGAGCCGTGTTTTCAAGGGTTTTCAGGATTATAGACTTAGTCGACTAATGGGTATAGATTTCAGAATTCGGTCGACTTTTATACCTAAACAGCCTGAAAAGCCCTGATATATCGGCATCGTCTCGGGTACAATCAGTCGACTGGCATGACTTTTTACAAAAAATAGTGGGTTCGGGCAACCGCCTGAGATAAGATGCGTTTGTGAACACAAAGGCGGTGCTTGCTTTCCTCCCGGTGCACTATTCTGTCATATTACTGAACCTTAGTAGAGTGCAAACGTGAACCGTGCATTACATTTAACTTACTCACTATAAGAGTGTATATAACTGAAAGGAAACACGCTTAACTATACTAAAGTTTAGCAGTAACTAAAAAGAATGACGGTAAAAGCAATTGTTACTTCTACCGTCATCAGCTTGATACTTTGGCCTTACTTAAAACTCTGGAAATCATACTCATGCCATCGTATTCCTTTCTCTCAGATCTTTACGTCTATACCGTCAGAATGCTCATCTATCCATTCAAGGAACTTATCTGTAGATACCAAGAGCCTTCTGCCTACTCTAAGTGTAGGAAAAGAACCGGAGTTCATGAGATTATATGCTCCTGCTTTTGATATACCAAGATACTCTGCAACCGCCTTGGCATTCATAACCTTAGGAACACAAACAACCTTATCTCCCTGCATAAGCTATACCTCCTTTCTAAGTTTAGAAAATAGAACAATTGTATTATATCCCTTGACCTTCTCGATTGCAAGGTGTATATTATGTGTAATCTACTTTGAAAGGAACCAAATCTATGTCTTTAACATTTGAAGATATGACTTTTATAGAAGCTCTTGAAGATATCGGTACTGATCTTAAGGTCGGTGTATCCTTCTTCGATGACAAAGAGTACTTCTTTGTTGTTGGTAAAGATGCTTACGGTCAGTATAACAAGGTATCGTTGTGTTACAGCTGTGATGTGGGATTGTCTGTAGGAGATCTTATCGGTGCAGTTGAACCTGTACCGGGAGTTATGGCTTCAGCTGAGGTTATGGCTGCTGTTACTGACAAGTACTCTGAGATAAAGAACTGGTTATCAGGACTAAAGAAGAATCAGAACAAGGTAAAGATGGTCAACTCTATCATCCTTATGAGCAATTCGTTGTTCCACAGTGATGTTGTAAACATTACGTTCTATAAGAACCTTCTTGCTCTTCCCTTGTTCGTTGAAGTGATGTCCGGATATATCAAGGATGGTAAAGACTATTCCTTCAAGAAGAGTGATCGTATCCTCTCAGCGTTGAAGAAGTATCAGAAGTCTCTTGCTATCTTTGCAGAAGATGTTATGCTTTACGAGAAGAACACGGATCCTGCAGAGGCACTTACACAAATCGATATTGGCAAGATCCCTTCACTCTCTTTCTCGGGATACACAACTCTCATTAACTTCAATCTAGGAACTGAGAAAAGAATAACAGAAGCATTCATACCTGATACCTTTGATGATCTGATCTCATATCTCTTGAACAGGTATGTACTGAACTATCACTTCTACTGCTGTGCTAATTGCAGAAGGTACTTTGCATTCAGCAGTAACAGCATGACTAAGAACTGTACAAGGGTCATAGAATCGGCTCATTACCTTAAAGACATAGGTAGAACATGTCATGAGGTCGGAAGGCTTAGAGCGCACACCAGAGGCCTTTACAGTGATGAAACACAGCTTCTATATCAGAGGAACTACAAGGCTGCTTTCGCAAGGAAAAAGAAAGGTCAGATATCTGAGAAGAACTTCACCAAGTGGGGCGAAGAAGCTCGTCAGGTGAGAGACAAATGCATCAATGGAGATATCTCATATGATGAACTGGAACAGTGGTTCATAGATAACTATTTGAAAGAATAAATGAAAGGTAGGGAAAGATGACGTTAGGAGAATTTAATGACTGGTTGAAGAATCATACACTAATTAGATTGTAAGGGTATTCCCTTTACATATACATAAGAACATGACCAGTTGATGTAAATCGTGTTCGCCATCCTAAAAGAAAGGAAATTATGTCTATACGGAAAAATACGAGAAAAGAAAATGGTAGCGGTTCCATAAGAAAACGCAAAGATGGCAGATGGGAAGGAAGATATTCTATTCCTGCAAAGGACGGTAGCGGAGCATATATACGTAAATCCGTATATGGTGATACTCAGGAAGAAGTCCGTAAGGAACTGACAAGGATTATTAACGAGATTGACGAAGATACTCACATTGAACCCGTTAATATAAAGTTAGGGATCTGGATCGATGATTGGATGAAATTATATGTCGCCAATACCGTTAAGCAGCTCACCTATGACCAGTATGTTTGCGAATGCAATCACATAAAGAAAGAACTGGGAAAGATAAGACTTAACAACCTTAAGTCTTCGCATATACAGGCTTTCTACAACAAACTTCTTAATGTAAATGGTCTATCACCTAAGACAGTTAAGAATATTCACGGTGTGCTTCACAAGGCTCTGGATCAGGCTGTGGAACTGGAATACATTAAATCGAATCCGTCTAACAAATGTAAGCTTCCTAAAGCCAATAACAAAGAATTCCACCCGCTGGAAACAGATGAGATCAGCAGATTTCTTGAATTGATCGATAAAGACAGATTTAAGAACCTGTTCTACACTACCCTATTCGTTGGATTGAGACGAGGAGAAGTATTAGGATTAACATGGGATTGCGTAGACTTCGATAACTGCACCATAACCATTAATAAGCAGTTGAAAAAGGATACTCATTACGCAAATTACAAGTACATCCTGGATAACACTAAAAACTCTAAATCTCGCACCATTAAAGTGGCTACTCCGGTTATGGTAGTACTAGCCGATCAAAAGAGATGGCAACAGAAGGCCTCAGAATGCGCTGGAAGTGCTTGGAACAATGAAATGAACTTGGTCTTTACCAACGAGCTCGGACGCAATCTGACGCATGATATCGTGTATAAATCGTATAAGAAGATTGTTACTGAACTTGGCAGGCCTGATTTAAGGTTTCACGATCTTCGCCACACCTACGCAACGATATCTATTGAGGCTGGTGATGACATCAAGACAGTTCAGGGAAATCTCGGACATGCTACAGCGAGTTTTACTCTTGATCGCTATGGTCACGTATCAGAAAAGATGAAGCTCCAATCAGCTCAGAACATGGAGAATTTCATCAACAAAGTCAGTTGATAACATGACATTTGGGGTCAAATTTGGGGTCAAACACCGTCTTAGGACAAACTAAAACCCCTGAAACGTAGTAGTTTCAAGGGTTTCGGTATTTCAATTTTGGCGGAGCCGGTGGGATTCGAATTGAAATCCTGATTTCTAGTTACGTCACAACGAATCAAATATGTTGCTTTTAGGCTGTTTTACAAGGATATAGTGTTATGGTCAGTCCACTTGTTCTTCTTTAATCTGATGCTAATTGTCGTCAAAACTGTCGTCAGATCAAAAGCAATTATTCTTTGAGAAATAATATCTTTACCTGTTTTTCTTCACTAGTAGTTTTATGTTTTCTACAATTTGTTTCTCTAGAATATCTAATTCATCTGTATTGCAATTGGATATTTCTTCCGAATACGCATCGATCACTAAGCTGATATTCGAACAAATCTTCCGTTTCGCTCTTTCACTTAACAGAATATAGTTTTCTTCAAACTGCTTATTCATGTTATATGCTTCAAAATCAATATTACGGCACATTTTGTTACATTCTTTTTCCGTTAAAATGCTATTAATAAATAATGCATCAGCCTTTTTTGTTAATTCTTCAATAACCTTTTGTCGTACTACTTCTTCATCGTGTAATTCTCCATAATATACAACAAACAACTTGGATATATGTAACACAACACTTGTATATATGATTATTCTAGAAATATCATTAACAATCTTTTTTGACATTTCTTCAGGGTCAATGTTTATCCCAAATTCGTCAAATGCCTTTCTTTTGTATATTGCTAAATAAACTGCTCTTTTGCAAAATCCATATAGTTCATTTTGATACAATTGCTTTTTCGTCTCTGTACCAAAGAAAACTATTTCTTCAACTATATTGGAAATATTAGTTCTCGATTCTGCTAATATACCAATATATTGATTTACGATACAATTATATTCTGTATATAAACTTTCAATAAGAGACAGCTCAAAAGTTTTTTCTTTATCCTTACGCAGTCTTATGTCAGCTTTAGAATTATTAACTAATAATGATACAACTGCAATAATTGAAGGAAGAGAGGCAATTAACCCTTGCAAAAATGCTGAAAGATATTCATTCATATTTTTCCACCTGCCATTTCTTAATAAACATTTTTATAACGAAGAAATAGGTGCCGATTAACATGTAAGCATTATTACTGAGTAGACATTTCTTTTGAGTATTTTTTTATTCTATTTAGTTATCTTCTTATTACTATTTTCTTCATCTTATCTCGCTAATCCTATAACAACTCCAACGATTTAATTCTTTTACCCTTCATTTACCATTTCCGGATTGGTTAGATAACACGACGCTCTCAACACCTTGCTTTTAATGAGATATCCATTCTTTTCCAGATTTCCCAATATTTGTTTGCGCAAATATGTAGAATCACTCAGGCCAAGATGAGCGGCTATTTCAGCAACTTTGCGAGCTTTCTTATAACAAAACACTAATGTTTTCTCATCATGCTCTGTTCCATTCGGAACTGGTATATAGGTAAGTGATGTTGTTGAGGCATCTAATACGCCTTCTTCGTAAGTCATATCTGGAAGCACTAATGTAAAATGATCAGATGTGGAATAAATATACGGTTTATGAGTTTCATCCGCATTGGCATATTCTTCCATAATTTTATCAAATCCAGTTCCAGCTGCTTCCATAACATTACAAGCAACAAGCACATTGGATATTAGTTCATTTCTGCGTTTAGAGATTACACAGGAAAGGTCATAAGTTTTTCCGATTTTCTCTCCCCTATAGAATCCTCCCGGAGAAGAAATCTCCAATCTATCTTTGAACATGTCTATTTGAATCTGCGTTCCGTCAAGATAATAGTCTCTGTGTGCGACAGCATTTACTACACCTTCAAAAAGTGCTCGTGTTGGATAGGAATCAATATTAACTCTGTTCTTGCCAAGCTTTATCATGGAATGGTTCATTCTCATGGCTACAAAATCCATTATGCAGTTAATCGTATTGATCAGATTACCATTAAATCTGTTCACTGTAACAATTCTTTCGCTACCTTTAGTAAAACCTGCGAAAACCGAACACATAACTTCTGTCTTAGTCCCAATATAATTGTCTGTAAATAAGACCGCTCCGTTAGATAAGTATCCATCTTCGTTTACGAAGCCCATAGAACTTAGAAGCTTGTTTGTCATTTTTTTGCCATTATTCTGAGCTGCATAGTATGAACTAAGTATAGTTATTTTAGTGGGATCATATTTAACATCAGATACGAGAACATCGTACTGTGTATTCTTACTCTTTATGCTCATGTCTATTATTTCTTCATATGTCGCTCCATTGGTAAAGCCATCCCTTCGCATAAAAATTGATGGAATATTCTTATACTTCAAAATAATTGGTTTTACTTCCGATTCCGAAACTGTAACTCTAATAACATAACGCTCGCGCTTTCTGACCGAATAAGGTAAAAAAGTAATCTTTATTGGTGGTCTGGGAGTTATGTGTTCGTTTACCTGATTGTTGAAGTAATTGCGTTCATTATCTGCTGCTATTCTATCAAAACCAATCAATTTATTTGTCTTATCCTCAACTCCAATATACATATCACCGCCAGACGCATTTGCAAAACCTGCTATTGTTTTGAGCCAACCAACCACATTCTCGCGGCTTAAGATACTCTTGCATTCAATTGCGCTATTCTCAATCTGAACATCACCGATAATCTCTTCCAAATACATAGAACAAATCTCCTTCCTTGAAGTTATTCAAATAGTACTTCAAAGTTACTTCAAAGTCAATTTCAATACAACTTCAAAGCACTTTTGAAATAAAATAAAGTGGGATTTTAAAAACTTGTCTTTGTTTCCCATTTTTAAAACACTCTGTGTCCCCTGGATTCAATTACATTTGCAGTCAAAAGTTGCTTTCTTCTGAAGACTACAAAATGATCATCATCCGTGAATATAGTAAGTCCTTCTTGGAACCCCATTGAAAGATTTCTTTGAGGAGGAAAGACTTTGCTTAGTTTGAGATCGGCTATCTTTTGGGTAGCATGAAATAGAAGTTCATTCTTATAGACATAATTTCCTTTGATCATATATCCGTCTACAAACTCTCTTCCTATATCAACTGCTCCTGCTGCCCATATAAGGATGCCTGAATATCTATTCGGTAGAAATCCATGCCTAATTTGTTACTGTTAAGTTGTGACTGACAATTTGCTGAAGCTTCTCCTCGTTAAAATCAGGAAGAACATCTAATGTTCCGTCAAATAGGGCTTCATAAATCTTCTTGTCCGCTCGAAGTTGATACTTGTCGAGAGACTTTATAATTGTCGAACCGGCTGCTGTTTTTATCATAAAACTGATCTCATCATTTCTAAGAAGATCATCCTTCAGCAATCTGGACTCATGTGTTGAAATAATCAGCTGTGTGTTACGGTTTTCTGCCATCTGTAAGAACAACTTTATTATTTTTGTCGTCATCGCCGGATGCAGACAGCGGTCAATCTCATCAATCACATAAATACTATCATTTGAAATCTTAAACAATATTTCTATCAGATCAAGCATACGTGCCGTCCCATCAGACTCCTCATTCAAATTAAAGTAAATACTCTGAGCTTCATGTTCGAACTCAATTGTTTTAATGGATACATTGTCCTTCTCATCGATTTCAAATGTGTAGAACTCTTTAGCAGCTCGCGCCATGATAGAAGGAAGCATTTTAGTTCCTTCTTTTTTCATCTTAGCATTCACTTTTTCCAAATCTGCAATTATACCGTTGTAGAGATCTTCAGGTATTTTGCTCTTTACCACTTCCTGAGGAACTTCCACAATCCTGAGATTACTTATTCCAGTTCCCAGAGCATTCAAGACATCTGCGATTTCCTGAAGATTGGAATCCCTGAAATACGGATAACCCTTCAACATGTCTTCAGGAAAACTTATGGTTAGCCTTCTGTGAAACCATATATCAATCGCGCTCAGAATTCTGAGTTCGGGATAATCTGAAAACATTTTTCCTTTACTTTTATTGATAATAGTAAGGAAAAGGTTTTCATGATCGTTTGCACTGTCTTCCCCGTAGCTCTTTATTTTTGCGATTGCTTCTTTTCCTTTAAAAAATTCGCCAGTTGTAAAAGACTCTTCGGTGACATTTCTTTTATAAAGGTACTTCTTGAGACCTGAAGGAGTCGTTTCATACAGCCATTCTTTTTCGATACTTCCGGTATTCAATACTGCAGCAAATCCAAAGCAAAGCCGCTTATCCTCGCACAAAAACTCCATCTCAAACTCAGACGGAGCAAGTCGATTTTCTTCATTAAGGCGGTAGTAGCAATTTGAAAAACCTTTTGGAAATCCATCTCTTTGAACAGCTTGAACAAAACGTAATGCTTTAATAAGATTGGATTTTCCAGATCCATTCGCTCCGAATAGCGCTTCACATTTCACAAGTCGCAACCTGCGGTTTGTATATATACGACTCGAATTCTTTCGAGCTTTGCCGGCTTCCAATGAAAATTCTTGCTTCCCATCAAATGACAAAAAATTTGAAACGGCGAATCGGATCAACATTTCGATCTCCATCCTTTCCTTTCAATTGCTTTTGAATAATACATCGAAAAGACGATTTTGTCAATTCAAATCCCGGCAAATCGATGTTTCCCCCGCTTTTGCGTTGCGCGCAATACGGCAAAATCGTTTTCTGTGCAATTTTCCGTTGACTTAGTCTGCTTGACATGGTATAGTTCTTTATGGATTAGCAAACGAGATAAAAGAGTGCTAATCAACATGAATTCTATTAGCCACTTTAGTGGGTTGACATATACAACGAGGAGGGCTTTTAAACAATGATTGTAGAGTTTCTCAGTTCAAATAACTATAGCATCCTAGCCAAAACAACGGTGATTGTATCATAGTTGATAACGGCCGGGATCTGGTCATCTATGACTGTGGTTGTGAAGAACATGCCAAACGGGTAGAAAAATACATGGAAGAGCACAACTATAGTAAAATTAGGATCGTGCTGTCCCATAATGATTCCGATCACTTTATGGGAATACATTACCTGGTAGATCAAGGTCTTGTCAGCAATGTTTATACACTACTTCTGTTCAAATATAAAGATGAGTTGTTGGATATGATAGACGACAACCGCAGAACAAGAAAGTCCATCACCAAAAGAATTGAAGAGATCTATGACAATATCTACTCGCTATCCGATCGAGTAGAATTGAAGGATATGTTTACTGAAAAAGACGTTGCGGACAACATCTTTATTATCGGCCCCAATAAAGACTACGCTCTGAATGCCGTGGCCAAGAATATTGACAGTAGAGAAGGGGATACCATCGACAAAGAAACTATTGTGAATGCAGTAAGCGCTCAACTATCAGTTGGGTTTGGATACGGCAAACGGCTTTTACTGACCGGCGACAGCAGCTTTAAATCTATTGAGGATGCAATAAAAACACATTCGGCAATCCAACTCCCCCATCATGGGAAATTGGAACAAGCAGAATCCATCTTTGAAGTCAAGGATAACTCCACCGCTTATTATGTTTCAGATAATACTGGTGACAGTAACGGTGGTTCGGATGACTTAAGAAGAAAGCACTCCCGCGGGCACATCATTTATAATACGATTGATGGAGATCAGATTTGTACCGATTCCGCTTTGGCGACATCCCGTCCCAAAAGTTCATATTATTTTGGGCGGTGATAGGATTTGAGATATTTGGTACATCATACTCAGGCTTCGGAAATACCCGGCCGGCAAGAGTATCTTTACGACATTTTTCACATATACTTTCTTCCGAGTACCGAAGTGGGTTCTTATATACCCCTAATCCCCGTTGGGAGGTTTGACCTAGATGTTGTTTTTATATCAGGGCATGCGAATTATGTGATGCAGTATTTGAACATATATATTAATGATATTCCAGAAACAATAATTGTGGCAACGACATGCTTATCGTGGCAGTTGATGAAATTTAAACGAAAAAAACAGATATATGTTCCTATGTCAAAAGAGGATTATTGTTATATCTACGATGGACGACCTTTCGGATTCTCTTTTGATATATCTGATCCAGAACTCGATTTTTATAATTCTTCCGGCGATTTTATCGCAAGACTACAGTCCTCATACCGTCTGTTATAAGGAGGTTTCAACTTGAAACTAGACATTTTAGATGCATATAACATCAGGGCAAGACTTAGCCCAAGCGTAATACTGCTTGGACCTATTGCTTTAACCATTTTTTTCTGTTTTGAAGGGCTTTATTCCAACATAACCTCCGCACTTACGTTATGCATCCTACTCGCTCTATCTAATTGCGTTCCGATCATACAGCGACGTTTGGCACCGCCCAACAAAAATCCAGAGAACTATGCCGCAAAGTACCTACAGCATGATGACACTACAATAGATCGAATCTCAAAGAAAAGGTATTATAAAAAACTCACTGAATTGGAGAATGCCTTTTCTGGGTTGAGTACCCATTCCTCCTCTCAAGAATTTCACAATCTTTGTGAAAGCGCCGTGATATATCTGAGGAACAATACCCGAGATAATCATCTTGTACTTGAAGAGAATATCAACTACGGCTTCTGCAAAAATATGCTAATAAATAAACCTATTGGAATTATTATCAATATTTGTCTTGCCATGTTCACAAGTATCTTCTCTATCTCTACTTATGGAGCCTTGGAGCACATACCTAGTCAGAACATACTCTCCTTTGGAATTAATATTTTTTTCATCTTATTTTGGATATTTGGCATTACAAAAAAGATGCTAGAGGAAGCCTCCAAAAGATATGCTTATACCTTGATAGTTGCTATCGATTCGATCCCCACAAAAAAGGACTGACTAATGATGATATAAGCAACTTCATTGAAGCAATTAAGGGACATCAATTCGAGAACGCTAATTGGAACAGAAAAGTGTATGAAACCGTATCTATTTTTTAACTCGATATAGAAGTAATGAAATATTCAATGAGCGGTCTAGTTACTTTTCTGATTCGAATTCCGATACTGATTTATCTGATAGTTCACGACAGACGATGGCATATTATTCCTTTTTCTATAAGTACTTTTTTGAACTTTCGACTGAACAACCGGTTTTTGATCCAAATACATATAATGCATTTTTGAAACGAAGAATACAACTTTCTAAAGAAAGGGCGAAAAAGGTTGAAGAAAAGACCCAAAATATAAAAGTAAAACTAACCAATACTCTAAGAGAAGTTGAACTAGATTTTCAAGAAAATGGAGTAGATGCAAGCGAGGAAGAATTATTAGCAGAACTTGTTCGCAGAGTAAGGGGATAGTATCTCTCTTTTTCCCGAGCGTTTGTATTGATCTACAATTTTACCACTATCTAAAACATATACTGAGTCGCAAAGCTCATTTATATCCTCCATATGATGACTTGCAAGTATAATAGACTTTTTTTCATTTTTAAGTTCCTTAAGAATTGTTTTTACATCAACTCCCTTGTTATCTGAACCATTCATTGGCTCATCCAATAATAGTATCTCTGGATCCTCCATTATGGCTTGAGCTATTCCTAATCTTTGCCTCATTCCAAGGGAATACTTGCCATCTCGTTTTTTTATCATTAGGATCAAGTCCAACATATCTAATCACTTTGTAAATCTGTTCTTTATTAATTTGCCCTTTAATATCAGCTAAATATTTCAGATTCTTGTATCCACTCATATTGGGAAGAAATCCTGGTACTTCTATAATTCTCCTATGGACTCAGGAATCTCTACATCATAATCCACTTGTTTTCCCAACACGAATATTTCCACATAATTACATCATAGAATCTTTATCAGAAACAGAATTAAGCCTCTTACAAAGTTCATCATAAGGAAAAGATTTTAAGTCATTTTAACATCAACCAGTCAAATTCTTCCACTCAATCATTTCTATTTGGGGTCAAAAATAGAGGCAGATTTAAATTATTTAGAACAGCAGATTAATCACTCAACATTATTAACTATATGTATATGAAACTCATCATGGTACTCATAAATCGAGCTATGTATTCCGAGACGCAGATATATTATCGGATTAGTTTGAGGACGTACCGATATCCATGAAAGAATATAGTTCAATACGATGCTTTCATCAAATGATACATATAAATCATTTCTTCCAACTACCTGATAAGTCTGTTCCTGTTCATTAGTTAATGTAACCACCATATTATCTGTTGGAAGAAACCCATAAAAATCATAATAGTATTCTTCTTCATTATCTTTGCTAACAAATTCATAGAATATCTTATTGATCTTATTTGAGTTTTCTTGAATTCGTAGTATTACCCTCATGTCATCTGTATCAAAGTAGTAGCAGTCATCTTCTTTTTGCCAATTATAATCATCCAATAGACGATAAAGATCAAACGTTTTACTTTCAGAATCAGTATATTCTTCAATTTTGTTTGGCAAGTAGAAATGGATATCATATATTTCATCTTCTTTTAACGATACTATATATTCATTTTTCCCTTTGTGTAATTCTTCCAAGACCTCAGGCGAATAATAATCACTCCACAACATTTCTTTTGTTTGTTCATCAATCTGGCTGCTAGTTGTTTCTATAATATTAGAACTATACGATTCTGTTTGACTACTTGGTTCGTTCGGTTTATTGTCACAAGCTGAGAAACACAAACTAAATGCAAGACAAGTGATTAATATAATGTGTCTATTATCCTTAAGCATATATTCACCCCCCTAATAACCAATAATTAAAGGATCATAACGGTTATCTGTAATATATTTACTGTCATCATATTCAGCTATTCCTGCTTTGTCGGCATTTGGACTGGTTTCTAAATCCCCGTACCAATATAATGTTCCGTAACGAATATCGCCCTCAAATATTCCCCTTCCTGTAATACTATCGCCTTCTCTCACAAAGCATTTAAATCCTTGAACACTACTTTCATCCACATTCAGATATATTAATTTTTTCTCGCCTTCTTCAACACCATCTGCATTTTGTTTGGCAAGCAATTCGTTGTAGTGTTTATACTCTTCAACACTAACGTTCTTCTTTTCGTTAATCCATCTTCCAAAATACGAGTACGTATTATAGGTAGGATTGGTTTTACGAAGTTTTGTATCAAAAGCAACTACCTGTTCTATTGTTGGTATTGTAGTAAGGAAATTTTCTGCCAAACTAATATTATTTTCATCTTTCTTACCTCCTTCGCAGGTATATAAATTTAAAGACTTAATCTTCCTATGCTCCAAAAGACTTATGTTTTTATATTCATCCATACCTTTAACAGCAGCTGAAATCAAATTGTCATCTGAGCCTGTCTTGATTGAATTGCATGTTCCGTGTGTCACAATAACTACATTCGTTACATTATAATAGTACTTCCCAGTATACTCACCTAGCAACGATTCTTTCACAGAACAACCTATGTGACTCCATTCATTAATAAACTCATCAGAAGAAGAGAAGAAGAATGCATCAACAGTATAGCCAAGATTTTGATATGTCCATTTCAAAAGACGAGCTTGTGCTTCCGGATCCGTATCAGACTCAAGAGAATCATCATCTTGAGAGTATGGAACCGAACTCTTCAATCCCAGTATATATATTTTATCCGGATTCTTTATCTTTGGACGAGCATCTAATATGTCAAAAAAATCATCGTGATCTGTATCTGGATCAGTAGGATTACTATAATATGACCAAAAGGACACCTCATTACTAAACTCAGGTAATTTGCGTTCAAAAACCAATCGCTCATATACATTCAGTGAACTAATTGTTCTCTTAATCCCAAGTTCAGATCTATCATCAATTTCATCGTCATCAGAATCAGGATTATCATAATCTGTATACACAATAGTACCATTAGATAGAATAATACCTGACAATTCTTCTATATTTGTAAGACCATCCTCATCTTTGTCAGCATTTACTATATTTGAATAATTATTTCTCAGCAAATCCATTTCAGCTTGAAGAGAAGCAATATAAATATTCTTATTGTTAGTACTATCTAATACTGTTCCCCATGAACTACTGCACTTCGCAGAGGAATTATCAATTGAAACTAGAACAACATGATAATTCCCCTCTAAAATAATATCGGAATAATCATCCAAATTTATATCTCTTTCATCCGTTAAAACATATAATATTACTTCGTCAGTTTCTGAAGTATACCCTTGCCTCAGATAATTTGCTTCTTTAAACATATTCCCAATATTAGGATTTCCAGCAACATACATATTATATATGTTGCTAATAACTACACCATTATACTGAGAATTGACACCACCTGTAACACGATATGCATCACCTGAATATAACAACAATCCTGCAATATCATTTTCATTACGAAAATGACTAACAATATTCATGTATGCATTCAATACATGATTTCTATAGAATTCTTCACTATCATCCAGTGACAGTTTTAGTGCAATCATGTACTTTACTGTTCCACATTTTTCTTTTTCAAGATCTACTCTATCCTCATATACCTTAGTTATTGATTTTTCCCATGTGTCCAACCATTTAGTTTTACTAATGAGCATATATTCTGAAAAATGCGTAGTTACTAAACTAACAGTATTGTTTTCTGTATCTAACGACTGGTATTCATCAAGCATGACATATTCACAATTCGCTTCATCATACCATAGAATACAGAGATCATCTTCTTCCACTCCAATTTCTTCCTCGTCATAGTGAAAGACAATAGTAGCTTTATCAAAACCGGATGTTGTCTCTATACTTACTAAACCACCAACTATTGCCTCAATCTCTGAACTATAAACATCCTTGCCATACACATCTTCAATTGTTGTAGTAGATGCAATAAGATTGGTAAAGTTACCCTTAATTTCAACGGAAGAAACTCCTTGACGTTCTGCATCTTCTGCTATCTGAAGGTTTATCTCCTGATAAGTTTTTTCGTCTTTGTCAGGTATTCCATTCTGGTCAGAGTCTAAAGATTGAGGATTAAATCCAAGTTTTAGAGCATCACCGTCAAGAATTCCATCATCGTTGGAATCTTCCCTATTGGGATCTGTTCCATAGACATAAATCTCGTCATAATCATCTATATCATCAAAATCACTATCAGTAAGATACAGGCAGGTGCCATTAATTGTTTCTAAAGAATTAGTTATACCATCTTTGTCAAAGTCTTCTTGTCCATCAGGAATTCCGTTATCATCAGAATCAGGATTATTAGGAAGATATCCAATACTTAATTCTATGGAATCTATTATCCCATCAAAATCAGAATCCTCCTCTTCTATGTTTGTACCATATAAGACCTCGTCTTCATCTGATAACCCATCACCATCACTATCTACCCATACTACTGAAGCTTCAGATAAATGATTCACAGGTGTCGGTGTTGTCGGATTATCAGTCGGTATAGGCGTAAGCGGAACAGTATTCTCAAAGGAATAGATATAGTCCAAATAATCCGCTATACCATTGTTATCTTCATCATCTGACAAACTATAAGCCATGCCTATAGAATACATTAATACGTTGTCGATCGCAAAATCATTTTCTGTAGGGATCCCTTGGATACTCAAGAGCAGCATGTTTGAACTCAGATTTTGTGAAAATCCATCATTAACAATGGTATAAACACCACTGTCAACATACTCAATAGCGGCATTTGAGATGGTTGAGATCTCATATTCTGAAGAGAAAGATAATGACCAATCTTCAATATTATCCTTGCTGCTGAGCATTAAAGCTCCGTTAAATCCGCCATCCCATTTCGAATACTCCTGATATGAAATAAAATACCTATCACTTTCTACTTCATAGGTTCTGGTATTAAGAAGATACCAACCAGAAAAAGAGCCTAATTCATTATCACCAAGCGCTATAGTCATACCTATAGTTACTTCAGAATCAGTTCCAATATCCTGGTTGTAGTAATTGTTTCTTATCGTATATGTTCCGCAGTTATCAGTTTCGACAATAGTAGCATTCCAGATATTTTCTATTACATATGGAGTTTTAAACGTAATGTGCCAGTTATCAATAATCTCATCACCGGTATTCTTGATCTTGAGTTCTATATTCGCATGTCCATCCCATGTTGAAGTTGTTATCTGCTCAACTTCAAATTCATTTCCTTCCATTACAGAATAGTATTTTATCTCCATATCATCAGCTCTGAGAGCAGACAAAGGAAAAGTCGACACCACCATCAATGTTGAAAGAAAAACGCAAAATGCTCTACTGCTCCTTGAAAAATGCATAACATAATACCTCCTGTTCCATACTTGGAGTATACGATGTAAAAGGCTTTTTATCAACAAATATTGACATAACTACTAGAAAATATAGCTGCAACATTATCTGTTATGATTACCGATATTTCAACATTATTTGGTCTGGATTTTGTCTCTAATCTTGTAGGTCCTGATTTCTTTTTGTGGTGTCATAAATTCTTCTCTAATATACACACTAAAACATCTGTAATTGTCGTCAAAACAATGTTATTAAAATAGAGAAAATCCCGAAATCCTTATATATCAGGCGTTTCGCGATCCTAGATCTGGCGGAGCCGGTGGGTTTCGAATTGAAAACCTTATTTCTAGTTACGTCACAATGAATCAAATATGTTGCTTTTAGGCTGTTTTACAAGGATATAGTGTTATAGTCAGTCCACTTGTTCTTCTTCAATCTGATGCTAATTGTCGTCAGACATGCTTTTATTTCTATAAACACATGCCAATTTTTCTCATATTCTCTTGTACCGTGTATATTTTATTCCATTACGGTGTAACACTTTTTCACCACAGTCCACAAGAAGACTTTCGAAATGATTATACTTTTTTTCCGTAGCCCAATATTACATTTTTATTGTAGACAATTCAGTTTTCCAATCTTTAGGAAACCCCAATAATCCGAGTTCAATATCAGAATACTTACTCACAAGTGCCTCTAAATCATCTAAAAACCGATTCCAGTGTAAATCATCATTAAGGAGCTGCCTCATGCAAAGCAAAACTGCGTATATCCTATCATTTGAAATTCCCTGTTTGGTATATTGTTTGTAAAGTATAGGCCGCTTTGCAAGTTTTGCATTGTATAGTCTTCCATAATGAGCACATATATTTCGAACATAAGAAATGGATTCGATCCAACTTTCATAATATGTATACCCAACACCGAAAGTCTTAGCCACAGCTTTCTTGTCGGGATTCTTCATGTTTTTGAAGAATTTTGATAGCATTCCGAAACTGCAAATTTCCACCAGTGCGTATAAAGGTAAATCCCCGCCTTCATAATTGTTTTGAAAATTTTTAACAAAAGGAGCCTTTGCGTTCCTTCTTATTTCATCTTTTATATCTTCCAAAAACTGCTTGTGATATCCCTCATCTGCAAAATTATTAGATTCCTTATATCCCAACACATCATATTGTTCAGAAAAATAATTAGCTATTCTGCATCTAGCATTAATTTCTATTTTTTCAATCAGTGGATAAAGTAATTGTCTGAAATTGGCGTTGAATAGATATAATCCAACAATATGTTCAAAAGTCACACCTGGATCGAAGCATCCATTTTTCTTCTTTAATCTGAGGCAATAAGCCTTTATCAATCGAAAGTATGATATATCATTAAGAATATCTTTGGCATACTTTTCGTCTTCGATTATCAAACCTAATTCTTTTAAATTTTTTATCTGTTCATCAACTGTCATCGGTGGTTGATGTTGTTTCAACTGCTTCATGATTAAACACCCTAATGAAAAAATGACCCGACGTGGTCCGCATCAAAAGAGAGGCGTGTCGGGTTCTGTTGCTCGTATTATATTGCAATTATCATATAATCGTCAATATTTTTCTATCCGGTTCCGCCCAGATATGAATATAACCTATAGCAAATCTCTATCCATTGAAATCCTATGATGAATTTCGTAGCCACTTATTGTGTTGGTCTCGCGCTGTCCATCCTTTCAATACTATAAGCATTCCCAACTAAGGTTGATGAGAATTCCCATATCTTGAACCTATGAACATACGACTTCTCTTACGGCTTAGATTACGACAAAATAATATAGTCGCAAGTCATTAGTGTCAAACATCTACGACTCAAAATATTATAGTATTGAGGCTAAATCAATCCTATAAACTCATTTACATTATGCCTTAGATGGTCAATCTGTAACCATTGTATTTTATCCCAATCACTATTTTCAGGGGTAATCTTGTTCAATTTATCTAATAAATCCTTAAGCGCTCCTTTATCAGATTCATCATACGTACCTTTCGGAATTCCAGTGTAAACGGAAATAAGAATATCACGAAAACAACTTATTTGTTGAGCTGTGCAGTTAATTAGCATAGTTATAATCTTTTTGTTATCTAGAATGCATATAAAGTGATGTTGCATCATATATATGTGTTTATTCTTTTGAACATTTTGATAGAAACTCTCAATATCCTCCGGTTTATACGAAAAAATAGCATTACTATTGCTTTTATCTATCGCCTCAGCAAACTTCTTCATAAACTCCTGATACTTGTTCATCACAACGCCATCATCAGAAATCTTTGTCATCAAACCCCATATTATCTCTTGTGATGAAGAAGGATGCGTTTTGCACATATTTATAGTATTGGAAATCATTTGTAAACATATTGGTTTAGTATCATAATCAATAACAACACCCGCTCTAATAACTTCTAACGCTAACTGCTCGTATGCATGAATACATAAATAGTTTGTTTTCTTTATTTTCGTCTGAATATTGTCCAATGCTTCTTTTACATCTACTTCTTTCTGAATATGGAAGTTCTTTATAATATAAAGATCTGGGTCACTCTCGATAGATGCTTTTTTCTCAAAAAAACAAAAATCAACATATTCAGCCGACGCAGCAATAATATCATCCACGCTATATGTATTTAACAAAAGATAATCATATATAAATTTAAATAAAGGTGAACTTGATTCTCCTAATTGAACAGAAATACATTTTGTCCCTTCCCATCTTGGAATATCAGAACACAGAAAATGTTTTGAAACAATGATTGCACCTTTTAGTGCTACCTGATAAAATGCATCCTCAAATTTCTTGTCGATATCTAGGTTAGAGAAAATATCATTACATTTTTGAAGCGCATAGATCAGTATGCGTAAATTATTGTGGCAATGAGTTCTTACGATATTGGCTATCTTTTCGATTTCATCATCTCGCGAAATGGCGCTAAGCCAATTCTCAGAATATTCATTTACGATACTTCTCACTGATTCACTAATATCAACCTTGAACTGGACTGTATCACCAATGGTTTTTTCCTTCATTCTAAGGTAAGGGATTTGTCGGTCATATTTATTTGTTTCTTCGGTCTCATCTATCAGAGACGTAAAAGAACTTGAAAAATCATAATCAAAAGATTCATTGTTCTGCCCCAATATCTCCTTTTCATTTGCTACAAGTAACACCTTTGCACCATCATACTCTACCAATCCGTTGATATATCCTAATAGTAAAAGGGTATCTATCGAACTCCTCTCTAAATCCTCAAAAATAAGCAATACATCCTTGAGATTAATCGATTCGTATAACTTAACCAATTGATTCTCAGAAACACCGATACTTATGCCTTTTAGAGGCAGTACGTTGTCTACTATATTATGTCCAATAATCGATACATATTCCTTTACTTCCGATTTTTTAGATAAAGTCGGAAGCCTCAACCTTAAATATACTCGTTTGCTCAATTCATTAAGATTATCAACACCATACAGAGAAACCACTACGCATTGAATTGCATTATCTTTCAAATAAGGGCATAGCGTTTTATTTACATAATACGATTTGCCTGAACCCCAATCACCTGTAAGTAGCATGGCTGTCTTCGGCCTGTATTGAGTAGCATATCTCTTTATAAAACTACATAACTCTTCATAACTCATATTCATCACCTCACAATAGCACAGAAATATTATATTATTCCAAAGGATACAATGATTGTATGTTATTGGCTATTATTCAACAATTCTCATGCATCTCAACTAAATATGTTTTAGTTCTTCTTCAACACCACAATCCTGTTACAGATATTAGCAACATCTTCATCATGAGTTACCATTACAATCGTTATTCCTTTGTTGTTCAGATTTTTAAGAATACTAAGAATGTCCCTCTCTGTATCAGAATCCAACGAACCTGTTGGTTCATCCGCAAGAAGCAATTTGGGCTCGTTGATAATAGCCCTGCCTAAAGCAACACGTTGTTTCTCGCCACCGGATAACACATTAGGATACTTATCTTTAAGATCTGCTATTCCTAACGATTCAAGAACTTCCATAACTTTTTCCTTGCGACAAGAACCTTTTATGCCTGATTCCCAAAGTCCCATTTCCACATTTTCATATACTTTGTAATCATTTATTAGTCCTCTTTTTTTAGATACAAAATCTCACCTTTCGATTAGAGTCTTTTCGTATTACGTGTATATCTACACACTGTTGAACATAAAAATCCTCGGATAGAATATAGTTAATATCCATTTATATAATCTATTTCATTTTCATATTGAGATTTATTTGCTTGTCGATAATACTCTAATCTCTTTATATCCTAAACACCTGTAGGAGTACCATTCTCTGAGCAAGGAAATTTAACATTTTCTAAACATTCTCTTTCAACTAGATATGAATAGGCATTGATCTCTTCACCATAAAAAATTATGTAGCAAAGTTCTCCACTGACAAAAACAGTTTGAATCAAATGTTCGTTTCCGACCTCTAGGTCTATTTCACTTAATTTCTCGTCATCATCAAGTGAATAAACTTTATTGGTTCCTCTGGTATAAAACAACGGAGCGGAAGACGATACGTTTTTAGCTAGTGCAAAATCTCTTCCTTTGAATACTTCAATTAACTCATCATTTTCTATCTTAGCAAGATATCCGTACATGGAAGCATTGAAGAAATAAATGTAATCACCAAAGACATCCATATCAGACACAAATGAAGATAAGACAAATTCGTGCATTTCCTTGCTTATTTCTATGGTTTTGATGATTTCATAATCAGTATTAAGTACTTCAAGGTATGAATTAAAGTCAATCTTGCTTTCACAGATATCGTGCAATACATAAAGATTATTCTGGTTTGAACAAATACCGTATATTGCTTCGCCTTTACCGGAAACTGTATCAATCGTACATTCCATATGCTTTTCCCACGTCTCCGTTTCGACATTAAAGCTGTCCAGAAAAGTATATATTTGATCTTCGGTCACTATGTTTTTATAAGTAACTATACAACCATTGAAATAGTATGCAGGTATGGTAGGTATTGATTCATCATTGCAGACAAACTCTACCTTTTCTCCAGTCTCAAGATTTAACTTTACAAGACAATTCCTAGTGGTGTCATCACCTTCGACGACACATATATAGTGATATACATATGGGTAATTTAATACTACTTGCTTCATGCTAGTTAGGAAATTTGGCACACTTCCAAATCTCATTTGTTGACCATCAGGATCCTCCAAAACAAAATCTAGTTTCTGTCCGTTAATCTCTGTATACAAAATCTTATTGTCAATGAGTGCCATTTGGTAGAACAAAGAATCGCTATTGATCGTCACTTCTTGAATTTCTGCTTGTTCAATACGATTTTGTAAAACAGCTGAATCTGTATCTTTTTGTTTTGAACATCCATTAAAGCATAGTGACAAACAAAGCACTAATAAAACGACTACCTGTTTTTTTATCTTAAACATTTTGCATACTCTCCCATATCACTCCGTTAAATCAAAATATATAATTCAATACATATAACCACAATTTACAGAATTGTATCCCAAATACAAATTGTCAGTAGTTATATCATAACATTTATATGGAGAATTACTGTTTACATATCCAGCCCAAGGATCAGCGACGGCAACTTCTGATTTATCACTTTTTATGGAATATACAGTAACAAAATGAGCTGAAAGATTGAATGGCCATCCCAAAGTATCCAATTCTTTTACACCTATAATAGGAGGAGCATCGAAAGAATTAATTCCTACATAAAGGTCAGTTTTCATTTGTGCTTTAGTCTGTCCATACCTCTCAACATAATTATTTATGGATTGTCTTCTATTTATATAGGAAGCCATATCATAAAGAGTAGTGCCAGAAGTAGATGAGGTATTGCAACCATTTCGAATAATTGATTCATAATATGTTGTGCCCGTAAGATATTTTAGAGCCATTTTTACGCATGCCGGACCACAGGAATAGCTCGTTTCTTGGGCGAAATAGCTAAAAGAACTCATGTTGCTCAATTGTATCCAATAGGCTCTGGTTGGTTCTTCTATTATATTTGTACTGTTGATTTCTTTGATATGAAATTGACTTAAATAAATATCTTGTTCTGAGGCCTCCATAGCTCCGCTAAAACCACTGATAATAGAAGAATTATTTCTTTGAACTAAAGAATAATCTGTATCATCTGTCGGTTCAAGACGATTTTCTTCAGATTCAGTATCCTTTATAATATTTTGAGAAATCATTATGTCGTGACAAGCGTTCTCTTCTGAATCTTCGTTATCATCAGCTATAACACTATTCGTAAAAGCGGTAAATATCAAAACAAATGTCATTAATACAGACATTAACTTTTTAAACATATTCGTAACCTCCTAAAAAATCAATCAACCATAGTTTTCCTTATAGTATAAAAACAAACGTGAATCCAAGCTATCTGCTACTTCCTCAACAGTCTTATCACTTGAATAAAGGCTGCTTACATTATGTTCGTTGGCATATGGCTCTTTAACAACATGCTCTATTGCTGGATTATTTGTCTATTCAAATGAAGGATTCAGTTTATATTCATCTGTTGAACTTATAAAGTAGTGCTTTAGCTTTCTTAGTTTATCTCGAGAAACTCGAGGACTTATTTTTCTCATTGGCAAAAAATAGCGATATATTTGTTTTAAAAACCGATCTTTGTTGCCATGCTCCAAGATATTGATCAACAAACGAATAAAGATTGGAGGGCGTAATATTTCCTCTTAAATCAGCTGCTCCACCTCTTAGTCCCTGTACATCAATGTGTTTTATTATCCCATGAAGACTTCATTTAATATATGAAAGCTGAGTAGGTTCATTCAATGCTCTTCTCCGTTTTCTATATTAAAACCTTCAACACTGATTTTCTCAGCAGCATCTGTATAAAAAGAAGCAAAACCTGACCATCCATTCTCTTGATCATACCTTATGATTATCTCTTTGGTATTATTTGAATCTGCATAAACTTCTTGTCCAACTTCCAAGTCAGTTCCACAAGCATGAAAATTTTCAGTAGGACTTATTTCCATATCAACTACTTCAATGTTTCCCACCAGAACATATCCAGCCGGTAATGTCTCATATATGCCCGTAGCGTAGTATTTATATAAAACTCCGTCATACATAACTTGAGGTTGTTCTATTTGTCCATTAGGAAGACCTGTTGGCGAAGATTCGTCTGATGGATCACTTGAACAACAGACACAAAAAAACGACAAAAGAATGAAAATACTCAAAACAGATATTTTAAGCCATAACGACCTTTGACATGAAATCATTGTATGAACCCCACGTTCTATAAACTATACTGGTTGAATGTCCATCAATAAGTTTAACAAAGTTTTGCCCTCCTATGGTGGATGTTCCAACACAAACTGTCATATGTCCTTCAGTAGAGCTATACGGACTTCCAGCAGCAAATCCCAGCAGACAGGGTCTATTCATAACTTCATTAAAAACATTTGTAAATGTCGGATTCGACTGATTAAAAACAGCTACTGCATAAGAAGAATTAATCCATACATAATCTGAAATCGTGTTAGGAATATTCGAATTATTATATCCACCATATCCAACAATTATTCCATTTACTTGGGATTCTACTTGTGAAAAGGTCATTCCGGATATTAAAGAAGAATATCCATTCATACCATGGTGCCACATTATATTACTTATTGCGCCTACTATACAGTTATAACTACCTTGTAGATTGGGATAATAAGTTTGTATTGTGTTTTCTGACCTGTAAAAAGATAAGGTTCCATCTTCTTCAACGTAATAATACATACCATTACAATAGCACATAGGGATGCAATTATGATATATGAAAATATAGGTAGTGTTTATTGTTTGTTGTATATTATCATATGGAGCAATACCTAAAGAAAACTCTACTACATAATCGTCTTCACTACCAACTATAACATATCCAACATATTCATTGTTATTTATCACATAAAACAACACGTCAGATATCGTTGAAAGATCCTCCTCATATAGTTCATACGCAAATGATACTGAAGCATTTTCCCATAAAGAAAATTCTTCTTCCATAGAAATATCCTCAATAAATTTGCTAGCAGAACTAATCTCATCTGAATAATCCAACTCATCTGCAACTACTACTTCACCACCAATAGCAAATAATAATGAAAGTATTACAAAACTTGATATTATTTTTTTCATAATAACACCTCTATAACTTGTTTTCCTCGTATTAAAATGTCTAATTCTTCTTTCAAAACACTTTGAGCAATCACAAAACCCACATTGGTCTGTACCTCCACTTATCATGCCAAGGCAAATTCTTGCTTGTACTGATAGTAGGTGCTATACTTCAGAACAAATGAACACCTAATCAGAAAGCTTCTACTCATGGTTTTCTGTCGTTCATTATCGTTGTCCGTTGGTCGCCAAACTGAACGGACAACATTTTTTTAGAATATTAATATGACTCAATAACTGCCTAAGTTCCCGGAGGTATCACAGGTTAGTGTCAGACTATAACTTCTTGTGTTTCCCATAAAACTCGCAGTTCCAGATATTCGAGCATAGGCCTTACCGTTTACTTTTCCTGAACTTATAGTTGGAGTGCTAGTCCA
>JAGCGE010000209.1 GCA_017649745.1 Clostridiales bacterium
AGCCAGTCACGAACGTTAAGTCCTTCACCGTATACAGGAAGCGGCTTATCGTTAAGAGCATTAGCGATCATAAGCGGGATCAGCTTCTCAGGGAAGTGATATGGTCCGTAGTTATTGGAACATCTGGAGATAGTTACAGGAAGTCCGAATGTTCTGTGATATGCAAGAACAAGAAGATCAGCAGATGCTTTACTGCTGCTGTACGGGCTGCTTGTATGGATAGGTGTCTCCTCCGTAAAGAACAGATCAGGACGATCGAGCGGAAGATCTCCATATACCTCATCTGTACTTACCTGGTGATATCTCTGGATACCGTACTTACGGCAAGCATCCATCAATACGTTCGTTCCGAGGATGTTTGTCTTAAGGAAGATATCAGGATTCTCGATAGATCTGTCAACGTGTGACTCTGCTGCGAAGTTAACTACGATATCAGGCTTTTCATCCTCGAAGATCTTGTAGATAGCTTCTCTGTCGCAGATGTCTGTCTTATAGAACTTAAAGTTAGGATTCTTCATCGCTTCCTTAAGTGTGGACATGTTACCTGCATATGTAAGACAGTCGATGCAGATGATCTTATAATCAGGATGCTCCTTGAGCATGTGATAAACAAAGTTTCCGCCAATAAAGCCGGCGCCGCCTGTAACGATTACGTTCATATCAATATCTGACCTTTCCTTGTGCTACAGATTTAAGATGAGCTCCATATGGGCTCTTGCCGTATTTCTCGGCTGATTCAAGAAGTTTCTCCTTGCTGATCCACTTCTGATAATATGCGATCTCTTCAGGAGCTGAGATAGCGATACCCTGTCTGCTCTCGATCATCCTTACGAACTCGGCAGCATCAAGAAGGCTCTCCATCGTTCCTGTATCAAGCCATGCAAAACCTCTGCTTAAATGCTGAACGTCGAGCTTATCCTCTTTAAGATACATCTCGTTAAGAGTCGTGATCTCGAGCTCGCCTCTTGCTGAAGGCTTTATCTGATTAGCCTTTACACTTACTCCCTTAGGATAGAAATAAAGACCTGTAACAGCATAGTTGCTCTTAGGTTCCTTAGGCTTCTCCTCGATGCTGATGACCTTACCTTCGTCATTGAATTCAACAACTCCGAACCTCTCAGGATCCGGCACATAATATCCGAAAACAGTTGCTCTGTTATTCTGTTCTGCATCCTCAACAGCACTTGCAAGAAGTTTTCTGAAACCGCTTCCGTAGAAGATGTTGTCTCCAAGTACCATTGCGCATGCGTCATCTCCGATGAACTCTTCACCAAGGATGAATGCCTGAGCAAGTCCGTCAGGTGAAGGCTGAACCTTATATGAAAGGTTGATACCGAACTGGGAACCATCACCAAGAAGATCTTCGAATCTAGGTGTATCTTCAGGCGTACTGATTATCAATATATCCTTGATACCTGCGAGCATCAGCGTTGAGAGAGGATAATAGATCATTGGTTTGTTATAAACAGGAAGTAACTGTTTACTCGTTACCATAGTCAGCGGATAAAGCCTTGTGCCTGCACCGCCTGCAAGGATTATGCCTTTCATAAAGCCTCCTAACGGATAAATACAAATTATGTAAATGATACTACTTTTCCGATATTTTCGCTATCTTTCACAAATTGAAAACACATATATATTAATATATAATAAGCAATTGATTCTACGAATACAGTTTGGGGTAACACTTTGAAAGATAATCAACGCCATATTTTTGTTATAGGAAGCAAGTCCATCGGACAATACGGTGGCTACGAAACATTTGTCGACAAGTTGACTGAATATCACAGACACAACTCTGAGATCAAATACCATATCGCCTGCAAAGCGAATGGCGACGGTCATATGGATGAATCCAAGCTTTCAGGCATCAGCAATGTTCAGAAAGATGCCGACGGAAACGTTACTGAGTTTGAATACCATAATGCTCATGTATTTAAGCTTAATGTTCCAAACATCGGACCTGCTGTTGCTATCTATTATGATATTGCCGCTTTAAGATACTCTATCGACTATTGCAAAAAGAATAAGATCGAGAAGCCGATATTCTATGTTCTCGCATGCAGGATCGGTCCGTTTATGGGCCACTACAAGCGTCAGATACATAAGCTCGGCGGTGTATATTACGTTAACCCTGACGGACATGAGTGGATGAGAGCAAAGTGGAGCGCTCCTATTAGAAGATACTGGAAAGTCTCCGAAAAGCTTATGATCAAGCACTGTGATCTTGCTATCTGCGATTCCGTTAATATCGAGAAATATATCAAGGAAGAATACGCCCATTACAAGCCTAAAACAACATTTATCGCTTACGGTTCTGAGACTACTCCTTCCTCTATGGCTGATAATGATCCGGCATTTACGCAGTGGCTTGAAAGCAAGAACTTAAAGACAAATGACTACTATCTCGTAGTAGGAAGATTCGTTCCTGAGAATAACTATGAAACTATGATCCGTGAATTCATGAAGAGTAAGTCTACACACAAATTTGCGATAATCTCCAACGTAAACGACGGATTCCTCAACACACTTGAAGAGAAGCTTCACTATAAGAAAGATCCACGTGTCTGTTTTGTAGGAACAGTTTATAACAAGGAACTGCTCAAGAAGATCAGAGAAAATGCATTTGCATATTTCCACGGTCACGAAGTAGGCGGAACAAATCCAAGTCTTCTTGAGGCTTTGGGAAGCACTAAGCTTAATCTTCTACTTGGTGTTTCTTTCAACAAAGAAGTCGCAGATGACGGAGCTTTATATTGGACAAAAGAATCCGGAGATCTTGAAGCTCTCATCAACAAGGCTGACACTATGACGGCTGAAGAGATCGAGACAATGGGTCAGAAGGCAAAGGCCAGGATAACCGGTCATTACAGCTGGCAGCATATCGCAGATCTTTATTCAAAGGTCTGGAATAAAGATTAAGGTGACAAGATGAAGATATTAGCAATCCACAATTTCCACAGAAAAGGTTCCGCTTCAGGTGACGATCAGGTCTTTAAATCTGAGACGGCTATGCTTGAAGCTCACGGAAATGAGGTTGTGCGCTATACCGTCTGTAATGACGAGTTCGATAACGCAGGTGCAGCAGGCAAGATCAAGACTATGTTTGATATGCGTTGGTCCAAGAAGAACTACAAGGCTGTTCAGGATCTGATCAACAAAGAGCATCCTGATGTCGTTCATGTTCATACATTTTTTCCGCTCCTGTCACCTTCTATCCTTTATGCAGCAAAGGAACTTAATGTTCCTGTAGTTGCGACACTTCACGACACGAGATTTGTTTGTCCGTGCGCTACATCTCTTCGCGGAACAGAGCTTTGCAACGAATGCGGTGACGGAAAATATATGCGTATGTGTAAATACGGATGTTTCAAGGGTTCCAAAGCTCAGAGCCTGATCGTTGCAAACATCTTCTCTTACCACAGGAAAAAAAGGACGTTCTACGATCAGATCGACAGATATGTCTGCCTTAACGATAACCAGATCGGCCTTCTCACTAACATCGGATTTGACAAGAATAAGATCACAAAGAAATATAATTTCGTGCCTGACGCAGAGGCAAACACAACATTCCAAAAGATCGAAGGCATCCCTGACCGTTATGTCGTTTTCTATGGCCGTATCGGTGAGGAAAAAGGTATTCGCATGCTTATGAAAGCGTGGGATCAGATAACTGATATCCCGCTGGTAGTAATGGGCGGCGGTCCTCTCGAAGAAGAATTTAAAACATGGGCAAACACCAAAGAGAATGTTTACTATCTCGGATATACAGAACATAACAAGTGTCTGAGCATTGTTAAAGGAGCCGAGTTCGTCGTGTTCCCTTCCATCTGGTATGAGGGATGTTCCATGGTCGAGATCGAGACTATGTCCCTTGGCAAACCTCTTGTAGCAACTGACCTCGGTTTCTCTGTCGAAGCCGTAACAGAAGGTTATAACGGCAGCAAGTTCAAGCTTGGAAGTCTTGAAGATCTTACGGGTAAGATAAAGGCATTATGGAACGATCCTGGCAAGTGTAAGGAAATGGGTCTTAATGCTCGAAAAGACTATGAGTCAAAGTATATGCCTGAGGACAATTACGATCAGCTCATAAAGATCTACAACAGCGTAATCAGAAAGTGAGACGGATATGCATAGCGATATAAAAAGCTTAGATAAGTTCATCATCTACAAGAACACAGCCATAAAGGCTTTTCGAGGCCTATGGAAAAGACTCTTCATTAAAAAGGTCAAGGGGTTGTTCCTTGTAGGTAAAGATGTAACCATTACTCACGGAAGTCACATCAGGTGCGGTCGCAATGTTAAGTTCGAAGATCATTCCGAGATACACGGTCTATGCTCTGAAGGGCTTACTTTTGGTGATAACGTAACCATCAGCCGCGGTGTTATGATCCGTCCGTCAAGCTACTACGGCGGCGATCTCGGCAAGGGTCTTGTCATGGGCGATCACAGTTCGATCGGACCTTACGGTTATGTCGGCTGCTCAGGAAAGATAACGATCGGATCCAACGTTATGTTCGGACCGAAGTGCAGTCTTTTCGCTGAAAACCATGTCTTCTCAGATACTGAATCAACCATAAAGAGCCAGGGTGTTAAGCAAAGCGGTATCACTGTTGAAGATGACTGCTGGATCGGAAGTAACGTAATAATCCTTGATGGTGTTACAATTGGAAAAGGATCTGTTATCGGTGGAGGAACTTTGATCTCAAAAGATGTCCCGCCATATAGTCTTGTTATTGACGAAAGAACAAAAAGGATCCGTTCCAGAGAGAAATAAAAAAGAAGGAATGAGTTTCCTCAATTCCTTCTTTCTAATTCCTTAAGTGCATTTTCCAGGAACTCTCCGGTCCTGACCTTTTTCGATAAGGATCTCATGTTGTTTGCGAAAAGCTCATATTCCTCATCACTTACCGAAGAGATCTTCTCAGGGATCTCTTCCAGATTATCAATGGCAAAACCGATATTGTTTTCGATAACGAAGTCTGCCAAAGCAGCCTTGCGCCATATGATTATCGGAAGTCCTGCTGCAACATAAAGAGAAACCTTATGAGGATTGTTGTACCTTATGTATTCTCCTGTAGCGCCTTCGCAGCACTCGACAGAAGATCCGTCCCAGATCAGACCATACTTACCGGTCAAGCAATTAGGAAGTTCGTCTGCGTCTTTTGAACCGAAATACTTAACGTTGTCACCTGAAAGTGTTTGGTCGAAATTCACACCGAAAAGATTAAATGTAGTATGCACTGCTGAAGACTGAAGCTTATATACATATCCGCTCTTCGTAGGATTCAGATTACCTGCTATGGTAACCCCTTCTTCTTTTGATCTGTCAGCGATGCTGTTCTCACCATCACATAGATAGTCGAACACGCCTAACTCGATCAGCTGTTCAGGCTTGAAATTATATTCAGATATGAAGTATTCCTTCATCTTTCTGTTGTGAACTATGAGATAGTCACAAATATTGATCATTTCCTTATCAACGATCCTCATCATCTCATTATCAGGAAACAGATTCCTTAATGTCTCGAAATCATGGATCAAAAATGCTATCTTTACATTTCTCTTTGCCTTGATCTTCTTAAGGGTCTGCAAGTACAGCGAATTGATATATAACGGGTGTTCAACAACAACCAGACTGTTCTTCTTTATTGAATAGATATTTGACAGACTCAAGACATTGCCGGCCTTTCTTAAAGGTGCTAATCCTTTTCGATATGGAAAGATATTGATCCTTTTATAATTACACTTATCAAGGATCACTTCAGTATCCAAAACAGCCTTGCTTCCGGCATGATTAGCCTTTGGTTGTTTTCTTGTAATGTAGTACTTATGTTCCATTTCAAACTCGCTTTCTCAACTTAGGAAAAACTCCTGGATCTTTCGGGCAGAATCCTCTATTCCAAATCCCTTTTCTCTGACCACTTCACTGTACTTCTCCCTTTCAACAGGATGAAACTGCACATTTTCAAATATACCTATCCATTCCGATATGTTTTGGAGAGAGGCATACTGGACCAATCCTGTCAGATCGATATCTTTTGTGATAGTATCAGAAATCACACATTGCAAGCCATTAGCTTGTGACTCAACTAATACAAGAGGAAATCCTTCATAAAGAGATGGCAAAAGGAAGACATCAAATGCATTAAGCAGATCATAAACATTCTTCCTTTCTCCCAACAAAAGATAAGAGTCACCTAATGACAGCTCTTCTATACGCTGTTTCATCTGATCAAGATAAACTCCGGTACCAATATGCAAAAATACGGAATTTTCGTGTTTCTTCTTAAATTCATTAAATATATCGACCATTAACAGAGGGTTTTTCTCATAGGCTAACCTTCCCACTGTACCAAGCACGAAGGTATCATCACTGATTCCGAATTCCGCTCTTATTTCCTGTCTTTTCTCAGAACTGAATCTGTATTTTTCCAGATCGATTCCGTTATTGATCACGATATATTCTTTATTACCAAACATCCATTTGCCGGCATTTTCCGAGCAGGCTAACCTACCGTTAATATATCGATTCATAACAAGTGCACTGCACTTTTTCCTAATGGCACTGATCGTACCTATACCTTTTTCGTCGGAGCTGTGAGAATGGATAACTCTCTTTTCTATGCCGTATTTCTTGGCAAATTTAAAGAATTCCATCGTGGTAAGACGACGTGTACACTGATAATATATGCCCTTATATTTATGCGTAGAAAGAAGATCATTGATAGCCTTTTTATGTGCTGCTACATCATCTCGTCTTCTCGGGATCTTATATACATGTCCGCCTAAAGAGTTTATCTCCTCAGTAAACGCCATTTCACCAGGATTAAGATTTATAAAATCAAATTGCAGCTTTTCTCTATCAATACAACGATAGACATTCATTAAATATGCTTCCATTCCACCTCTATTTTCGGTAAAGCCGCATACTAAAACTCTTTCCACGTTCTAGGTCACCTCATATTTCAAACTTCGATTTTTCAGGAAGTATTTTCTCCAAGCGTGAATTAACCTCACGTTTATTGGTTTCAAAATCACTTACCCTGGCATCATCATTGATACAGATCACTTTGCATTTTTTGTCATTTATGCAGTAATCGAGTCCGGCTATATCACTAGCTGAAACGAGTTTTCCGAAATCCTTAGAACGCGGAACAAACTCACCCTTCATAAGCTGCCACTGTCTTGTCAACCAGATGCTTACATCCGTTGCAGCTCTAAACTTATTCTTTGAAGTCTTGTCATGAACATCAAATTCTTTGGCCCAAACTTCCTCCATAGTACTTTTTACACACGGAATAGGAAGATGAGGTTCGAAAACACCAATTATGGTTGAAAACTTCATGAACAACATAGTTCTTAGAGCATATGAACCAAAGCGACGGAAATCCAACCATAACTTCTTATTCTTCTTTACATCATTAACAGTAAAATGAGTATTCAGAACTCCAAGATTGTTGGTCTCAATATTAGCAATAATGTCGCGCTGCATTGGTTGTGGTGACAAAGCTGCCAGATCGCAAGGCTTTCCGTCGACAAAGAAGTCTGTGTCCTTGGTCGGCTTGATCGTAAACATGTCGTCATTAAAATACAGGAAGTTTTCGGCTATTCCTGGAATACGATGCAGATGGATCTCGATTACACTAGAATTAAATGTCGGCAGATACTCATTAGGAATATATTCTTTATGATTGATAATGTGCAATTTAGGATGTTCCGTATTAAGCCATTTTGGCAAATGACCCCAAGTAACCAAATACACATTATTTACCCAAGGCATATTCTTCTCTATGCCTCTGAAAACATATTGAAGATTATCCCATTCTCTATAACGACTGACTGCTACAGCAGATTTATCTTGAGTTGATCCCTGATTCTTCCATGTATTTTTCTCTTCCTGCCAAACAGGATCGTTTCCATCAACCCATGATACGACAACATCTATTTTATTCTCGGACATTTAAGACTCCTTCATATTTGTTTGTTCGACTGAGATTTAAATCGCGGTAACATATTAGCAAATAACTGTACTTGGTTAGGTGAAACAGCTGAATCTTTCCCTACAGACTCATTACAATAGAGCAAATATGGTAATAAGCTATAAGAAAGTTCTATAATATGGTGTTCTATTGAACAATCTATTATAAACACCAGCACTACAAACATAAGATAAATACATTTGCTATCTGCTAATCTTTTCTGAAGTTTAACAAACATGGCAATTACTATACCAAGTATGACTACACCTTCTTTAAAGAGTAACCTAATGTATGATATATCTAAGAAAAAATAGTCAGTAACAATTCCGGTCGTAGAACCTCCGTTACCCTTTTCTCTAACATATACTCCCCACATTGTAATCGGGTATTGATCCAAAGCTTGTCTTCCGAGCATTAATCTTGCCCTGATAGTATCAAGTACACCGATCTTGTTATAAAACATATCAGGATCTGTAGTGAAAGTTGCTGTTAAGTACAGCATTAAAGGAGCAAGGATCAGAATAGCGAACAAACATGTTTTCTTGTATATTCTCTTAACTCCAATGTTGACCTGACTATGAGGCATAATGTATTGATAATAAAACGTTCCTGCCATTAGGATAAAGAGACAAAGGAAACCAACTTTGGCCTTCATATAAAGAATATTTACTGCCATAAGCATTAATGAGATTCCATATTCCCATATCTTGAGTTTGCCTTTTCTTATAACACAAATTACCATCATAAGTGTTAAAAAATGACAGGCTAAATCTGTCATATATATACTTCCGAAAGAATGACGATTGCCAAAAACAACATCAGGTACTTTACCCATCTTACAGGCAATAGCACTTGTAATTATCCAGCTCCATCCACTTATCAAACTGATTATTCCTATGACCTTATATGATTTCCCTTTTGCACTGATAACCAACATAACAAACGTAGCCAAATTCAAAACAGTGGTAAACTCTCTAAAATGATCATGTAACATCACCGCTACAAGCATTGTTATTGGGAATATTTTTTCTTTTACACCTTTATGCAAAAATATAATGGTGAATATCGTAAGACCAAGCAGTATCTCATATAAAAAATCATAAATCTTAACAAAATCATTGAAATACTTGTATAGATACTCCCCATAAAGCATTGTCGAACCCATAAAGGAATAATTAAAGAATCCGGCAAACAAGAAGTAGTAAAGTATATTGAATGGCTTCAGCCATTTGTTTTCTATATCAAGTTTTTGTTCCATTCTCATCCTATTAAATTCCGCAGTACTTCAGAATACTATAAATATTTGAATATTTTACTTTATTTATAGATGACAATCAATTATACATGTCCCAAAATACCATTTAAATATTATAATATGGCATCTTTTAAAAAAACTCCTGTATAATAGGTTCTTGTTGTTTTATTGGATAATCAACGGAGGAAATATCACCAAAAATTTACAATTTGCTTATTATCTATAAACAGTAGCCCTTTAATCTGTACTTATAAGGTCTATTTAATGAGGTGATTTATATGAAAAGAAGAATTAAATCATTATTGATAACTGCTATAACCACATGTTTTGCCATCAGTGTTATCCCATCAATAGCGCTAGCTTCTGATCAAGAGGCACCTACTCTTCCTACAGATTGGAATGATCTGGGTTATGAAAAAGTAAGACAATATACCATCGAAGATCTGAATGGTGATTCTATTGACGCCACTGATATCCAGTATGGACTTGATCTGGCTTTGGCAATAGACGATGTCGAGCTTTTAGAGGTAACGATCCCATCCGGAGATTATACCCTCGATTGGCCTCTTACGATCTGTTCAAACACACATCTGATACTGGAAGAAGGAACAACCTTAAAGAGGTCTGACAACTGGCAGGGTGGCGAGATGCTTTTAGGAAGAACCAAAGGTTCTACGGATGCAAGTGTCGGACAGGGTGGAGAATATAGTGCTATCTGTAACGTCTTCGTAGATGGCGGAACATGGGACGCTAATAAGAATCTTGCGAGCAGCGATTATTCCAACGTAATTACTATTGTTCATGGAGAGAATCTTGTCTTCAAAAACATCACTATTAAAAATGCTGTAGATCACATGATCAATATCAGCGGAACCAATAAGGTACTTGTCGAAGGTTGTTCTTTCTCAGATTCACAGATCTATACCGGAACTGACGAAGCCTTTTACACTGCAGGTAATGATGAAGAAGCTAAGATTGCAAGACATAATCCGATCGAAGCCATTCACCTGGATTTTATGAATGCGGCCGGTGAGAGCGGAGTTCTCGACGGAACCCCTTGTCAGAACATTACTATCAGAAATTGTACGTTCAACAATGTTTTCCGTGGGATCGGCACACACCATACTATATCTTCTTCACCAAATGCCGAAGATTATGCTACGGGATACGCAGACAAGATCGCAGTTGAGAATAATACATTCAATAATGTCCGTGCTGCATGTGTCTCAGGATACAGTTTCAAGAATATGACTATCAAGAATAACACAGTAACAAATGTAGGTTGTTTCTGTGAGTTTATTGATGCACACGATTCTCTCGTTTCCTCAAACACAATAACCGGTTCTGCTAATCCAACTGAATACGAGAAATATGTAAACATTCTTCCACCATTGTTCATTCAGTCATGCTCCAGAATTACGATCTCAGGAAATTCCATCACTTCTGATGATAAGATCCACTCAAACATAATGATCACTGAATCTTCATCTGATATAGCTATTGACTCCAATGAATTGTCAGGAGCTAAAACAACCTGCATATATGCCAAGGATTCTGACAATATCGTTGTAAATAATACCTCCGAAGAAAAGAAAAACACTTATTCCACAAACGGAGAAAACGAGCTCTATGTAGAAAATACATCCGTTATCGTAGGTTATGATACATTCAACAAGAATATCTGTGTAACGGAGTCGTCAGCTACGATCTCAAATTGTACTCTTAACGGAGGCTATATTCTCCTCTCAAAAGCAAATAAGATCACGATCGAGGATAGCACGATAAACACAACTGACAGCAACATCACAGCTTGTATTCTCATAATGGAATGCAAAGATGACATAACGATCTCTAAAAATACCTTAAGCACAGCAGGAAACAACTGCATCTATATGGACAATACTGTTAGACATAATGTAAAGATCTCCGGAAATACATTCGTCAAGTCGTCCAAATATCTGGTATACATTGCAAATTCAAATACAGTTACGGTGTCTGATAACGTAATGAGCAATACGACCAATCAGTATGATATGGCAATAAATGTTAACAATTCAGAGGTTGATATCAATAATAATAATATA
>JAGCGE010000210.1 GCA_017649745.1 Clostridiales bacterium
ATGACTAATATGGAGATAACTGCTGACGTAAGTGTTCCGATCAAGAAGATCAGTGGATATGAAAGAGGTCTTCCTCAGAACTATTTCACGGCAGCAAGACCTTATATGTATTCTGATGATCCTGAGAGGATCACAATGGCTGTGAGCAAGGATCCGTATGTTATCAATCAGATCGTTGAATGGTTCGGTAAGGATATATCTATAGGTGAGTTTGAAGAGAGTAACGAGTACTACAGAGTGAGTGTTGTTGCAAGTCCCCAAGCGATGAGACTATGGGCTTTGCAGTACGCAGATCATGTCGAGATACTCCAGCCTTATGATCTGCGTGAATCAGTCAAGCAATCCTTGACATATGCCTTTGAGAAATACGGCGGATACGACGGCTGATTATATATTTTGTGGGGTGTTTTACTTATATTTATCCGTGTGAGAATCAGGATCGTTAATCTATAATTGTCATATCCTAAACAATGAAGGTGACAAAAAGATGAAGAAATTGATATTAACACTCACATCTGTTGCTCTCTGCGCTACGCTCTTCTGCGGCTGCATGAGTTCAACTGACGGATCTGAAAGCTCTGCATCCGGTTCTGATTCAGCAGTTTCTGAGGAGACTAATGGTTCAGCAAATGCTGATACGAATGAGACAAACCCAGAGATCTCTTATAATTTCGAGAAAGAGATTCCTGAGGATTACATCATGTCTTATAAGGACGGTGAAGTCGGAACTGTTGAACTTATCACATATCATGCTAACGATTATATCGGTGACGGTGAGGGCTGTGATAAGAATGCATATGTATATCTTCCGGCTAATTATGATCCTAACGGACAGTACTGCGTTATCTATCTGATGCACGGTATCGGCGGTAACGAGTGTGAGTGGGGACTTAATCTTGATAATTCAGAACTTAAGAATATCCTTGATAATCTTATCGGCAGAGGTGATATCGATCCTTTGATCTTAGTTACTCCTAACGGTAAGGCTCTCGGATGTAAGCATGATCAGGACTTCGATTCCTTCTATAACTTCGGTTATGAGCTTCGTAACGATCTGATCCCGTATATGGATGCGAATTATGCAACGATCCCTGATCGTGAGCATAGAGCAATGGCAGGCCTTTCAATGGGTGGTATGCAGACGATCAATATCGGTATCGGAGAGAGTATGGATCTTTTCTCATGGTTTGGCGCTTTCTCAGCTGCTCCGACTTCTAATGCTGCTAACAAGGTAGCATCTGATATCAGCAATTCAGAATATACGCTCGATTACTTCTACAACATCTGCGGAACTGAAGATGATATCGCATATTCGAGCGCCAGCACCGCAGCTAAGACACTTCCTGATCAGTGTGACATCATCGTTCCTAATGAGAACTTCACATGGCAGGAGCAGTCCGGAGGACATGATTTCGATATCTGGTATCTGGGTCTTTATAACTTTGCGAAGATCGCATTTAATAAGTGATCTTGAAGTTCAAACAATAGTATAATTGTAACCGCCGTCAGCTAATGGTAATCTTTATTAGTAAATGACGGCGGTTTTATTGTGTTTGGAGGTTGACTTATGGCTAACAAATTCTTCCTGTATAAATACGAAGAAGGCGATATCGTTACAATGAAAAAAGCCCATCCCTGCGGCAGCAAGGACTGGCTCATTAAACGTATCGGCGCTGATGCCAAGTTATGTTGTCAGGGCTGCGGACATGAAGTCATCATGCCAAGACAGACCCTTGAGAAAGCAACAACAAACGTAAAGCGTAAGGATCAGTAATCGATCTCACGCTGTGACACGCATATGTGTCTTCCGTCGATATCTTCGAAAACAAACTCACGGTTGATCACGGAAGCTTCGTTAAATTCCTCAAGAGGCTTGATTATCGTTACTCCGGATGTGATGAGCTCGTTTTGGAGAAGCATCGGTTCAGTTACATAAATGTAGAGATCATATAAGATACCGTACATCTCTCTATTCGGAAGGATGTCATTCGGTGTCTTTTTTTCGATCAGGATTATGTCGATATTGTCTCTTGAAAGCCTTATGTGCGGCATAGCCTCATCATCGAGATGAACTGATTCGAATCCGAGATAGTTCTCATAGAAACAAGCTGTCTTGAGCGGATCCTGGCATACGAAGATAGTTCCTGCACCATTCATGAGGTGAAGGCCTGATCCTTTCTTGGATTCTTCAGGTTCTTCGGTCTCGTTATTCTTAAGATTTTTAGGATCGATCGTGTCATTAGGGATCTCTTTGTTATAAGCGAATCCGAGAAGTGGCTTGCAGAACGGCTTCTCGAGCTCGTCGAGAGACTGGTTCATCTGCATTCTTTCCATTATCTGTTCTGTGGTCGGATTAGAAGGGATCTCACGAAGTCTTTCGATAGTTTCACAGTACTCGACAAGGTTTACGAAACGGATGTATAACGGCAATATCTCATTACATGAATCCGGAAGGTCCTTGTTGCCGTGCAAGAACTGCATTCCGTATTCTACTGCTTCAGCCGGAAGTGCTGAGAATAGGCGGTTTACGAATGTCAGTTCGTCGAGAGCATTCTCGGCTGTGTCGCCTTGTACGAGGACTTTACTAAGATAATCAAATACCTGATTGATGTCGTGTTCCGGATAATTACCTGATGGCATGATCTGCTCCTTAAATTGTTACGTATAATTTATGTGAGCATTTTAACATAAGGTGTGGTTTAATGGTAATTGAGTAAGAAAGAGGAGATATAGATATGTACAGGATATTTATCGTTGAAGATGATGAAGTTATCGCTAAACAGATGAAGCTTCACATAGAGAAGTGGGGTTTTGAAGTAGCTATTGACAGCAATCTTGAGAATCCTATGGAGGACTTCAGCAAGTTTAATCCTGATCTTGTACTTTTGGACGTTAATCTCCCATTCTATAACGGCTTTTTCAGATGCACTAAGATACGTGAAGTATCAAGGGTGCCTGTTATCTTTGTATCATCCGCTTCCGACAACATGAATCAGGTCATGGCAATGAACATGGGCGGCGATGATTTCATTTCGAAGCCATTCAGCCTTGAGGTTCTTACAGCCAAGATCAATGCGATCTTAAGAAGGTCGTATGACTTCGGACCGACGAGCAGCATCATCGAGCACAAGGGCGCGATATTTGTTCCGAACGAGTCTGTCATCAACGTAAACGGTGAGAGAGTTGAACTTACCAAGAACGAGAACCGTATCATGTCGATCCTTCTCGAAAACAAATCATCGATCGTATCACGTAAGAAGCTCATGGAGAAACTCTGGGATGATGACTGCTTCGTTGACGAGAATACGCTGAACGTTAACGTTAACCGCTTAAGAAAGAAACTAGAGAATGCGGGCCTGTCCGATTTTATCACGACTAAGAAAGGTCAGGGATATATAATTGACTGATCTTATTAAGTACTTAAAGACCAGAAAACTGGTCATATTGCTTAATGTCTGCCTGGTGTTTTTTATCTGGCTCACTTTCTGGCTATTCGATGTAAAGATGATCATCTTAGCTTATGTAGCCGTAATGTGGTTTTTTATCCTTCTAATAATCGCGATAATCGATTTCGGTTCTTTCTCGCGTAAACTTAAGCTTCTTAAGTATCTGGAGGACGAGAATATCCCTCTTACTGATTTCAGGGCAACTGATGAGGTGGAGAAGGAATATGTTAGGCTTCTAAGACGTGAGTATGAGTCTAAGCAGAAGCTTAAGGAACAAGACGAGGAAACGTATAACGAGACCGTCGAGTACTTTACGATCTGGGCCCATCAGATCAAGACACCTATCTCTGCCATCAGTCTTGTTGCTGAGAATATCCCGGATGATGATGCGAGCGTTGACATCAGGAACGGAATCACTGATATAAATGACTACGTTGATATGGTACTTAATTATCTGAGGCTCGGATTTGACGTTAACGATCTTGTTTTCGATAAGGTCAATGCCGATAAGGTTATAAAGCAGCTTTTAAGGAAGTTCTCGTCTCAGTTCATTACCAGAGGTATCAACATCTCGTATGAGTCTAAGGAGATAAGGTACACGACGGATGAGAAGTGGCTTTCGTTTATTATTGGGCAGGTCTTGTCCAATGCTCTTAAGTATTCTCGAAAAGGCGGAACGATCACGATCACGGCAGACGAGAGATCGATCACTGTCAAGGATCAGGGTATTGGAATAAGCCCGGAGGATCTGCCGCGTGTTTTCGAAAAGGGATATACGGGTTATAACGGAAGGCAGGATAAGAAATCGACAGGTATAGGACTTTACCTCGTAAAGCGCGCCTGTGATCTTATAAATGCCGGAATATCGATAGAATCGAAGGTCGGTGAGGGAACAACAGTAACGATCCGACTTGATAAGGAGGACATAGATGTCAGGGATTAAAAAGACTAATGCTATGCGTGAGTTGACGGCTGCAGGGCTCGAGTACGAAGCGTTGGAATATGAGTTTGATGAGAATGATCTGGACGGCCACCATGTGGCTGAGTTCTTGAACCTTCCGTATGAGGAAGTATTCAAGACACTTGTGACGAGAGGCGAGAGTAAAGCGATCTACGTGTTCTGCCTCTCGGTTGATGATGAATTGGATCTTAAGAAGGCGGCGCGTCTTGCAGGCGAGAAGAAGATCGAGATGATCCCGGTTAAAGAGATCCTCAACCTCACGGGATACATTCGAGGCGGATGCTCTCCTGTTGGAATGAAGAAGAAATATCCGACTTTCTTTGATGAGATGATCGAGCTTGTTGATGATGTATCAGTAAGCGGCGGTCAACGTGGTCTTCAGATCAGGATGAAGGCTCAGGATCTGACGAATTATCTTAACGCGACGATAGGAGACATCACGGTTTAAAGGGAATAAAGGGAGATATGATATGTCACTGCTAGAAGCGAAGAACGTAAAGAAGATCTACTCGACGAGATTCTCGGGTAACAAGGTAGTCGCTCTTTCCGACATCACGTTTAATGTCGAGGAGGGTGAGTTCGTTGCCATCATGGGAGAATCAGGTTCAGGAAAGACAACGCTTCTTAATATCATCGCGACTATGGATGAAGCGACATCAGGCGAGATACTTTTCGACGGTGAGAAGATCAGCGAACTAAAAGGAAAGAAACTTGCCGAATTCAGAAGACGTAAGTTCGGTTTTGTCTATCAGGAATATAATCTTCTGGATACGTTCTCGATAGGTGATAACATAAGGCTCCCGCTGGTACTTGATGACGTTAAGGCAAATGCCATTGATGAGAGGTTAAGACCGCTTGCAGCCAAGCTTAAGATAACCGAGATCCTGGATAAGTATCCTTATGAGGTCTCAGGCGGACAAAAGCAGCGTGCTGCATGTTGTCGTGCCATGATCATGAATCCTAGACTGCTTCTTGCTGATGAGCCGACAGGCGCTCTCGATTCTAAATCGACTGAGTCACTCCTGCATCTTTTCGAAGACTTTAATCAGGATGGTCAGACGATACTGATGGTAACTCATTCTGTTAAGGCAGCTAGTTATGCTTCCAGAGTTCTCTTCATCAAGGATGGAGAAGTGTATCACCAGTTATACAGGGCTAACTTAAGCAACCACGAATTCTACAATAAGATCTCTGACTCATTGCAGGTAATGATAGGTGGTCGTCGATGAGAAATATCTACTTGAGGATCGCATCTAATTCGATCTCGAAAAACAGCATAGTCTACGTGCCGTTTGTCGTTGCGAATGCGATGATGAGTATGATGCTGTATTTTCTTGCAGCGCTCTCCTTCGATCCTAAGATCAGGGTGATGAACGGCGGCGAGACTTTCGAGATGATATCGCTTTACGGCCTTATCATATTCCTCATCCTCTCAATAGTATTCATCTTCTACTTAAGCTTTTTCATCGGAAAGAAAAGGCGAAGGGAGTACAGTATCTTAAACTCTCTTGGCATGCAGAAGAAACATCTTCTGAAATTGATGTTTGTAGAGAATTCCATCCTTGCGATCATCGGTTCGTTTCTTGGCATCATCGGAGGAGTGGTCTTTTATAAGCTACTTCAGCTTGCTCTCGCGAAATTCCTTAACGGCGAAGTCGACTATTCTTTCTACATCAACTGGTTCGCGGTCCTGTTTGTCCTTCTGACATTCATATTCATGTATCTCGTGAACTTTGCGATACAGATCTTTCTTCTGGCGGCCTACAGGAATTCAGGCTATGTGCGCTCGTCTAGAGGTGCCAGAGTATCTAAGTTAAATATCGCTCTTGCGCTGATCGGTCTTGTTATCATGATATTAGCTTACAAGACCGAGATGTCGATCCCGTTAAGTAACGTCGTATTCTCTAATGAACCTATCCAGCGATTTTTCGTTGCATGTATCCTGATCTTTATTTCGACATTTATGTTCTTCATGAACGGATTTGTATGTATCCTTCAGCTTCTGCGCAAGAACAAGAAATTCTTTTATCGTAAGGCGAATTTCATAAATATCTCTGGTCTCTTTTTCAGAATGAAACGAAGTGGTGCCGGTCTTGCAGCTATATGTATCTTGTCATCTGCTGCGATCGTACTTGCATCTGCAATCCTCTTGTTCCTTTCGTCCGCAGATGATTATCTCAGCGCCATGAACGCTGAGTCATTCATCATATATAGTGAACTTGAGCCGGGACTAGATGCCCGTATCACTTCTTCTATCGAAAAGGCCAGCTCGAAGGTCGTTCCGGCCGATTCAGTTACAGTCATTAAAAGTTCGATGAATCTTCAGATATTGTGCAGATTCTCGTCTCCGACAGGACGCATTACTGAGAACTATGAGAACATCGATCTTTCACAGGATAAGATCTGTGCGATAACCGACCTTGATTCATATAACATGCTTACGGGAAACAACATCGAACTTGAGCAGGAGCAGATGGGCTTTGTCGGAAATACGACGGCGTTCAGGCAGTTCTGCGATTCGAATGGAGACATTTATGAGATAGAGAATCTTGATTCGAATCAGGTCTTAAAGGACACCTATTATTCGGAGTTCCTCCTGGTAGTCCCGGGCGGCCACGAAGATCTTGTGAATTATTACACCAGCAACAATCTGCGCTTTATCGTCATGGTAGAAGGTGCTACTCCTGAAGCTAATGTAACCGCATATGAGCTCTGGAAATCAAGAAATGACTTTATCGAAAAAGCGAACGATTCATACACATATATCGTTAAGATCAATGACTCCTATGAAAAACAGTTTGCTATCTATAACGCTGTCGTTGACGATCTAGGTAATGATGTATTCCTTAAGTCGTCTCTTGCTGAAGCAATGGAGCGATTCGGTATCTACAACGGTCTTATATTCCTTTGTATGATGCTCCTTATCATCTTTATCTTCATGATATCCATCATCCTCTACTACAAGAACCTCTTCGATGGTCTTGAGGATGCCGATAACTACGAGCTCATGCGTAAGGTAGGTCTTGATGATAAGACCATAACCGTTACGGTTAATGTGCAGATGCTTACGACTATCATCCTTCCTATCGTTCTTGCGAGCATCCACTCGTTGTTCAGTGAACGATTCGTTATCAATATCGTATCGATGTTTAATCTCGGTGAGCCTAAGCCGTTTATCAAGCTCGCGATAATCTCGGCTATAGTTACCATTCTTATCTATGCGATACTCGGACTTTTGACGTCCAGAACATATATCAGGATCGTTAAAGGCAAGAAAAACCAATATCGTGAAATATAAACCTTTTATTTTTTTCGAAGCCTATTATAATATATGCGTTCGAAGAAATTTCAGGTGGGGTTTATGTCTTTTCAGAAGATCGCAAAAAAAGAAGGAAAGAGCCTTTACGACAGTCTCCTGGCACTGGCCAAGTGGATCGTGCTCGCTAGCATTACGGGCGTGGTCGTAGGTCTTGTCGGAGTCTTAATGGTCAAGGGCATAAATTTCGTTACCGATCTTCGTCAGCAGCACACATGGCTTATCTATCTCATGCCTGTTGCTGGTATCCTCTCTGTGCTGCTCTATAAGGTGACGGGCAGGGAGAAGGACAGCGGAACCAACGCCGTTCTTGGAGCTATCCGTAACAAGAACCAGATCCACTTCAGGACCACACCTCTTATCATAATCTCCACGATCCTTACTCATCTCGTCGGCGGTTCGTCAGGTCGAGAAGGAGCTGCTTTGCAGTTCGGAGGCTCGCTCGGAGAAGCATTGAGCAGATTATTCAGATTTAACGAGAAAGACAAGACAACGCTCATTTTGTGCGGAATGTCAGCAGCCTTTTCTGCAGTATTCGGTGTTCCTTTGTCAGGCGTTCTATTCCCGATCGAAGTAGTAAGTGTCGGCGTCATGTATTACTCTGCGCTTGTACCTTGTACAGTATCAGCTCTTGTTGCTCATGAAGTAGCGTTGTTCTTTGACGTCAGGACGCTTCCATACAATCTTCCGGAACCTGGCCCTGTGTCAGTTAGAGGCATCGTCATAACAGTTATCCTGGCAGTATTATGCGGAATGGTAAGTATAGTATTCTGCCAGCTTTTACATTCGACACAGCATTTCCTCGAAAAGGTCATTAAGAATAAGTTCTTGAGGATCACATTGGGAAGCTTGGTATTGATCTGTCTTACGCTCATCTTTGGTACTGATTACAACGGTATCGGCGGAAATGTAATCGTTAATGCAGTAGAGAACGGTCAGGCAGTGCCGTGGGCCTTTATGCTCAAGATAGTCTTCACGGTAATAACTCTCAGCATCGGCTTTAAAGGCGGTGAGATCGTTCCTTCGTTCTTCATCGGAGCTACATTCGGTGCGCTTGTCGGAAACCTTGTAGGATTTAGTCCTGAGCTTTGTGCTTCACTCGGAATGGTCGGCGTGTTCTGTGGCGTAACGAACTGTCCTTTGGCTTCGCTCATGATTGCTTGCGAACTCTTCACTTTCGAGCGTGCTGAATACTTCCTGATAGTAGTAGGTATCACATACCTCATCTCAGGTTATAAGAGCCTTTATAGTTCCCAAAAGATAGTCTATTCGAAGACTGAACCGACGTTCGTCAATAAAGACACTGAGTGATCTATTAGTTAGGATTGATGGCCTTGGTATTTTGCTGAGTGATCTTCTTGTATCCTAATTTGCGAAGAGCTGTAACGAATTCCTGTCTTAAGTCTCCGTTTCTTCCTGTGACAACTACTTCCTGATCTTTGTTGTCGTAGTCAGGGAGAAGATTTTCCTGTAATCCGTGATCGAAAAATATGGATCGCGTTGTAGTTCCATCAGCATTGACATCTGAGAAGTAGACAAGAATATCCATATCGACTGTTCTTGTAGCTTGTGTAGAAGCTGTAGTCTCAGATGCATTTTTACCTGCAACTGCTACAGGAGCCAGGATATTAATGAATAAAAAATAGAATCCTACAAGTATAACGATTACTCCCAGTATAGAAGGTATCATCCACATTCTGTTTCTGTTTCCCATTTCATTTCCCTCTGTATAAAAGTAAGATTTCTTTTATTATACACTCTTTAGTCGCGTATATTTTTCTTAAAATGAAAGAAACTCCTAATAAATTAGGAGTTCCTTAGGGCAAATTATTATGTGAGGCATTTACATAATCTGTTTAATTGTCATACGGATTCTTCGTTACGATAGTTCCGTCTTCGTTGTAAGTAAGTTCCATGTACTTAACACATCTCTTGCTGCTGATTCCACCGGAGAGGGAAGAGTCATGATAGAAGAGATACCACTTACCGTTTACTTCAACGATAGAGTGATGTGTTGTCCAGCCGAGAA
>JAGCGE010000211.1 GCA_017649745.1 Clostridiales bacterium
ACTGGAATTCTAATACGGCCTTTTCATAAGAATCAGGTTCATCATTAAGCCATTCGAAAACGGACTCGTAATCCAGTGAGAAACCATCACCAAAATAATTGGATGTTTTTTCGAAAGAACCGCTAAAAGGGCGAGCGATTGTTCTTTTGGTGTTTTCTTCTATGCTGAGCTTTTTGTTTATTGATACATTTGCCGTGAGAAGCGATTTCCCATTATCAAAGATAGGGGCGGGTCTAAATCCTTTATCCGTGCTTATCAGCGCCAGGTTATTTACGTGTCTGTCTTCATTCAAAACGATCTTATCTAACATAAAGGTCTTCCTAAGATAGTCGAAGATATCAAGGCCTGTTGTTTTGTAGACAAACTTAAGAGTGTACTCTATTCGATCTTCAAGTGTGTCAAATTCAGCAAGTTTCTCCGCGAGATTAAGACCATATTGATTGTAGTACAATCTGTATAGAGTGATCAATTCTTCATCTTTGTTTAAAAAATTCTGACTTCGACATCCGTTTTTATCGTTTATGGTACCTTGTTCATATATAACATATTCCTCAGGATTCAGATTAGAAAAATGCAATAGTCTGGAACAAAGGTACTCGCAGAGTCCTTCGTTTCCCCTGGAATCCAACTTATACCAATATCCTCCTTTTTTGAATTTGACCTGTGTTCCTTCGGAGGTTCCTTGTTGATAAACTAAGTATTCTTTTCCGATCTTTACATTAAACATATTTACTTTCTGACCATTACGTCTTTCATGCTGATATCTTCACCGGGAAATCTTATCCAGATATAATCATTGAAAGAGACACCGTGAGTTTTCTTGATTATCTTGAGAGGATCGTATGAGGATAATCCCAGTGCTTTAAGTTTCTCATATATATCATCTCTGCCTTCTTCCAAACAACGAAGTTTAAGTATCTCATTCAGTTGGTTGCGGTTGATAACTTCTGAAGGGAAGATCTGTCTAAGTGGATGATCAGTATAGCGAGACACATGAACGCGATCATTCTTTACGGAGATCCTGGCCGTCAATTGATCCTTCCAATAAACTTCAAAATCATAATCGACATTTAATTCATTCTCGAAGATATAATCACGCAATTCTTTCTTCTGCTTTTCCAATCTGTCAATCAGAAATGAAAGTTCTTTCTTCTGGTCTATCAGTTTTTTCTTGTTGATTATCTTTCTCTCTTCTTGAGACGCACTTCCTGGATTGACAGGGCCGATAAGCTTAGTCCTTATCCTATTGAGCTCACGCCATTGCTTATAATAATATTTCTTCGCATTGATCTTCTTGACTACGATGCTTTCTGTTTTTGTATCGTAATCTTTTAATTCTGATTCGATATAAAAGAGTTTGTCATTCAGTTCTTTAAGTTGTCCTTCAATATTATTCAGTAATGATTTTGCTTCGATCATGATAGTATCCTCTAATCCCCCAATTCGAGTTTAACATACAAAATAAGATATTTCAATAAATGTATGTTAAACGAAGAGTTCATAAAATAATCAAAAATAACTGATGCAACAGCGTGTACTGCTGGTTCGTTATTATGTTATCAATCTGATAGGAGATAACTGAATGAAAAGAATGATAAGAACAACTGCCGCTTCTTTGGCACTGATATTACTCTTGGGAGGCTGCAGCAAGACAACTGATATTAACACCACTGAAGCAACCTCGACTTCCGTTGAGACGACTTCGACTGAGACTACAGTTGAGACAATAGAGATAACAACAGAAACCACGGAAACCGAACCTGAAAAGAGCAATTCCTTTAAGTATGATATCTACGCGACATCGCCTATGTATGATGAGGTGATGGGTGAGGATATGGCTCAGGCATATCAGAACATGCTCCATGCGATCATGAATGGTGAGACTGAGTTCGAATGCGCTGATCAGAATACTTACGACTGGATGACAGGACAGTATGCATTCAGTTATTGTCCGGTCCTTTATGAGCACATGATCGAGGAAGGATATTCTGACGGAGTAGGATATGTAAGTCTCGATATTTCTTATGAGGAATTCTATCAGGAACTTGATGAGTTCGGAGTTCTTGTTGAAGATGTGCTTAACGAGGTTTTCGAGGAGGATTATACTGATTTTGAGAAAGCACTTGCTCTTTACATTTATTTTTCTGAGTGCGGTAATTTCACATACGATTACGAGGCCGCTAATGCCGATGAATATCTTGATACCAACTCGATCTTGAAGGTTTTGGAGACGAGGTATGGTATATGCGGTGATTTCTCAACCACATATTCATTCCTCCTTGCGCAGGTAGGTGTTGATGCGGGAACTATCGGAGGCATAAGAAGTTCTGATAAGGCTCCTCACGGCTGGTCTATTATCAGGCTCAACGGTAAGTGTTATCAGATCGATCCGACATATGCGCTCGGATACGACGGATGGATGGCGTATTTCATGATGGATACAGATCAGCGTGAGAATGAAGACGGATATATGCGCGACGATTATACATATGTGAATAACTACACGCAGTATGGACCTGTCGAGTATGATGTGTCGGAATTCTATTGTGAAGATGACAAGTATTCTGTCTTGTGGGATAAGACTGTCTGCGATTTTGATCCTGAGACAAAGACGATGTACTGTACTGATTTTTACTGCGATCCAATAGAGATCGATTATTCAGAGCTCGAATGATGTAAGTTGTTCTCCTTTTCGAGCATTCTGTTCCAAAACCATTTCTTGCTGTCTTGCCGGAAGATAACATAAGATCACAAATCCAATTACGGAGGCGGGGACTATGAAAAAGAGGATCTTTTCGGCTACTATGGCTATTCTAATGATCATGTCATCTTGTGTCGGGTGCGCGAAAACGGGAAGTGATCTGATCGCAGGTCAAGATTGTTTCGCTGATAATTCGGTAAGTTTGTCATGTAATGACGTGGGATACAAGGCAAGATACATGGATTTCGTCTTTGGTTCGATGAAAAAATGCTGTGAGGTAAACAAAGACCAGAACGTAATGATCTCGCCTGCATCGGTTCTTTTCGCGATGTCCATGGTTGAGAGCGGAGCTGGCGGCGACACACTTGATGAAATGGGATCAGTCATGGTGCCGGGATCCTCCGGTCCTGAAGCTTTGGGATTTGCTGTAGACTATTATGACACGCTCTCAGATAACGGCGATCAGTGCCTCGAGATCGCTAACGGTCTTTTTATCAATAAGGATTCCAGATCTAAGATATACGAGAGTTATATCGACTACGTAGAGTACTCTTTCGATGCTGATATCGACAGTTTCTCTTTTGATAAAAGTGGAGTCGATAAGATCAATAAGTGGGCAGAGGATAAGACTGAGGGAATGATCCCGTCGATCATAGATGATCTTGATCCGAATGAAGTATCTGTGCTTGTCAATGCGATCGCTTTCGATGCTAACTGGGCTATTCCGTATAGAGAGATTGACATCTTTGAGGATATGACTTTCACGAACTCTCAGGGTGTTGAAGAGAAGGTTACGATGCTTAATGGAAATCAAGGCGTTTATTACGAGACTGATAAGGCTATGGGATTTGTAAAGAATTATAAAAAGGGATTCGCTTTCGTCGCTATTCTTCCGAAAGATAAATCGATAAGTGCCAACGAATTTCTGGCTACGTTTGACGGGAATGATTATCGTGAGTTCATGAGCAGTGGGGAAAATGCTCTTGTCAAAACGCACATCCCTGAGTTCTCTTTTGATTATACTAACGATGCTTTCGATAGTGTCTTAAAGGACCTCGGAATGAATAGGGTATTCAGTGATCAGGCTGATCTGAGTAATATGAGCGACAGCGATCTTCTTATCTCAAGGGTGATGCACAAGACTCATATAGAACTGGACAGAACGGGAACGAGAGCTGCAGCAGTTACTTCAGCTTTATCGATGTCTTCAGGCGGCAACATCGTGACGAA
>JAGCGE010000212.1 GCA_017649745.1 Clostridiales bacterium
CGTCCCGCACACCCGAAGCGCCTCCTTGAGCATACTTGTCGCATAGCCCTTTCTTCGCTCGGACGGACGGATGCAGTATCCGATGTGGCCGCCCTGTGTCCGAAGAAAATCATTAAGACGAAGTCGTATATTCGTCATTCCCACGACCCTGTTATCTTCCTCGCGCACATAGAAATATGTCAGCGCGGGAACTCGTCCCGGACGGATGTTCGCAACATCAACATCATTGATCACCTTCTTGAGCCAGTCCTCGTAAGTTGCTGTTTGAAGCATCTCGTCAAGCGATCCCGTTCCGTCAGTTTCCGAACCGTATTCCCTCAGTTCATTTATGAAATCCAGTGCCTGTTCCTTATTCTCTATTGTCGGAAAGACCATCATCATCTTTTACACCTCTTTCTCCATATATCCGCAAGTGAACGGAAAGAAATCGTACTTCACCGAACCCGTATGAACAAAGCCTAATTCCTCGTACCATCTGCGAAGGATCCTGTTCTCTTCAACTATGCCGATCTTAACCTTCCTGGCACCTTTTTCCTCTGCTCTGGCAAAACAATCTTCAATCAGCTTTTTCCCTGCTCCGTTATGCCTTTGATCCGGAAGCACAGAAAGGTTATTAAGCTCGATCTCATCATCGTTCAAGATCGCCAGTGAATAGTACCCGATTATTCTCCCGTCCTTCTCGAAAACATACATCGGACGATGCTCTTCCGTGAACTGATAACAAAGCCGTTTCTCGTCCGTTGCAAACGCGGTAAAACGCGGTGCATTTTCGGGAGTAAACCCGAGATCGTCAGCAACTGTCTTGAACGCGGATCTTATAACGTTCACGCACTCCGGTATTTCTTCGATCCTCATTTCTCTTATGCTTTCCATTTTTGTAAACCTCAGTCTTTTCTTTTCAATATCCAGATAATGTTGCTGTCAAACTTACGGGCGGAATCGATGTTGTTCAGATCTTCCTTGTCACCTTTGTAGCCTCTGTAGATATCGATGATCTCGAAGCCGCAAAGCTCGGCCAGAAGACGGATCTCGGAGCGGTACGTTTGTCTCATCAGAAGAGGTCTTATTCTCTCTGAGATAACTTCGTCCTTATCATTATACTCAACGAATTTCCAGTTGCCGGACATCTGCTGCGAGTACGGATCGTAGGAGATCGCGTTATAGATCTTTTCCTTGTTGCCGTTGCTGTTTATGTACTCGCAGTCAAAGCGGAAATCTTCAGGTCCGACGTTCATCTGTTCGGCCTGAACAGGAGGCCACGGATCAAACGTATTGAACGTCAGGATTCCGTTCGGCAAAAGCTGCTCGCGGGTATTCTTAAGAGCCTCGATCTGAAGTTTTTGACTTGGCAGATGCATGAATCCGCTTCGTGCGATTATCGCGAGGGAATACTTGCGTCCTGAACAAAACTTCGTCATGTCAGAAGGGTATATCTTAAGGTCGAGGTCACGTGCTGCGGCTTTTTGTGCTGCGACTTTGCACATCTCTTCGGAGATGTCGGAACCATCGATCTCGATGCCGTTTTCGGCGAGATACAAGAGCACGGCGCCCGTGCCGCAGGCAATGTCTACGACGCCGCCCTGCCCGTATTTTCGAGCAAGATCGAGATAGAAGTTTTGAAAGTTCTCGTGCTTGTCAAAGACGCGGTACATCGACTGAAGATACAGGTCGTAATTTTCAGCTACGTCTTTGTAATCATGTAAGTCCATTTTGTCCTCCTTGCCGCTTCTTTCCCGAATAAAAAAACCACTTATCCGGAAAAGATAAGTGGTCGTAATTTCTGTTTGAATTAAGTTCTTATCTGCGATCCGTTTTAACACAATACAAATGTACCAAGTTTTGTAAACTTAGTTGATGTGACTGTATGTGTTGTGACTGTCAAACGGTTCACGATATGAACTCCTTTCTTCGTTGTTACGGTCGAGTTTACTCC
>JAGCGE010000213.1 GCA_017649745.1 Clostridiales bacterium
CCTTCTCCATTTTGATCAGAATATTCCGTCTTTAGATTCGATTATAGAATCAAAACTATTTGCTGTCGTGAGCCCCATCACGGCGAACATAAATAACGTAGCTATACCCTTTCCTATGCCCACTATTAAATATTTAAATATCAAGCATAGTAATAGTATTAAGCCCGCTATAAGTCCCATGATATGGTCCATTATCTTCGCTAATATTTTGTTTTCCATAAAGTTCCTCCTTTGTTTTATTTGGAATATTCTTCCGTATAAGAGAATGTAATATATGCGATTTGTGAAAAACAAAAGGAGCTGTGTTTCAAGCTCCTCCTATTTGGATTCAATCCTTTATACCTGATTCTTTATAGGCTAAATCACGAATTATTCTCACATTGCGCATATCGTTATTACGTATTTGTTCCATCGTCTCTATGCATTTTATCAGAATTATTTTCTTCACCTCCATTGTTGTTTTATCGTTGTATTCTTCGGGAATATTCCCGATTTTACATTGATAATAAACTTCTTTAAGTTTATCAAATTCTTCCTTCATTTTCATAGTATATTCTGCTTTTTCAATAACATAACCCCGATTATAATAATGTCTAAACTTTGCCATAATTTAGTCCTCCTTAAATATAATTTTTGGATTTTCTCCATATAAGAAGGTGTAATATATGCGATATGTGAAAAATAAAAGGAGCTGTGTTTCAAGCTCCTCCTATTTGGATTCAATCCTTTATGTACATTTTTGGGATTTCTCTTAACAAATATAATTCCGCAACGCTGTTATGTACGTAGTCGTAATACGCCTGTTTTATAGCGTCAAATATGCCATCTATTTCCTCTTCCGTATACCCCCCTAAATAGGGATGATCCATGATCTTATACATATCAATGTCTTCTCCCTTTTTGTTCAGTATAAACGTATCATTGAGTTTTCTAATGGCGTCCTCCCAACGCCTAAAATTATCGTATAACTCCATTCTTGTCACAGTGCCATTGAACTTTGTCATAATAATTCCTCCTTTAAAATATAATTTTGGATTTTCTCCATATAAGAAGGTGTAATATATGCGATATGTTAAAAGGAAAAGAGGCTGTGTTTCAAGCCTCTTCCTTGGAATTAATTCTTTTTATGTCGTTTGTCTGGTTCCGTGATATAGATTAAAATATCCATCATCACGTATACCGAAATGATTGTGCACGCCCATGTACACACCCAATTAATAATTGGTATACTGTATAGGTATGCAAACCAATCCGATATAATGATTATAAATTCTTTTAATTCATTCATATGAACCTCCTTTAATGATTATCGGAATTTCTTCCGTATAAGAGAATGTAATATCTGCGAAAAATAAAAAGAAAATGGCTGTGGTTAAGCCATTTCTTCTGTTGTCAAGATCTCTTCAGTCTTCTTGGGTTCTGTGACATAGATTAATAAATTTGCTAACGATGCTGCCAATATAAAGCAACATATCGAGTGCAGGATTCCTACACTAAATATGTATCCTATTATTGTTATAGCATTTATTATCATTTTAATTTTCATAGTCATTCTCCTTTAATAACATTTTTGAGATTCTTTCTCATATAAGTATATGTAAATTTTGCGATACGCGAAAATATAAAAAGAAGAGGGTGTGTTTCAACCCTCATCTCTTATCCAACCTTCTAAAGCGATAGTGAATATCACTTTGAAAATGTTGGAACAAATGAATTCCATTATTTTCATAGTCATTCTCCTTTCCTTATAGGTTTTCTCATATAATAATATGTAATATATGCGAAAAATAAAAGAGGCTGTGTTTCAAGCCTCTTCCTTGGAAGTTATCCTATTTTTCTTAAGTTCATCTTAAATTCATCGATCATTTTTGTAATGCCTTTGTCACACCCCAACATAGTGCATCTCGGAATCTGCACGACTGTTATACCAGCTAAGCCTATATAGCTTATTGCTGTAAATATTGTCGTAATCGTTCCTACAATTCCTCCTATGAGGGAATCAAAGAATTTCTTTACATGATACATGTTTAAGTCCTCCTTAAATATAATTGGAATTTCTTCCATATAAGGCGATGTAATATGTGCGAAAAAAAATAAAAAGAAAATGGCTGTGGTTAAGCCATTTCTTCGTCGAGAAGTTTCCATAACCTCTCTCGTTCAGCATTATATTCATCATAGCCGATCTGATAAGTCACAAACTTCACCTTTAATATGTGAAGCTTTATTGTTATCATTAGTTCTATTAACATAATAATTCCTCCTTTGTTTTGGTTTGGTTCTTTCTCATATAAGAGCATGTATATTTTGCGAGCGAAAAAAAATAAAATAGAGTGTATTGTATTTCGGTGTATGAGTTCAATGTACGATAATTTTAGAGTGTAGGAATAAAGTATAAACGTAATACCCCTACCTACGTTTTGATGAGAAGTAAGTAGGGGTTACGCTTGTGTATCAGTCTACAAAACGTGGCACAAAGTCTAAATATAAAGAGAAAGCCTCTAATACTTTACCGCTTTAGACCGACAGTGACATATTTAGTGTAGTAACTTGATAATGTGTAACCTTGTAACTTAAAACTTGTAACTTAAAAGTCCAAGATTATCGTGCTCTGGGAAATATAACGTACTTAAGACGATCTTGAAGCCGTCTTATCACCCTGCACATTTATTCTCCATTCCAGCATGTCGATCTGATCCTGTATAGAATTGCTAAGACCGCCACCAGTAGGAGGATCAAACAACTGTCTTACTCTGAGATAAATATAAGTCTGTATCATATTAAGATCAGGACCATCATAAAACTCAGACCAAGTAGCTGTATCATCAGAAATATAAAAGTTATCAGTACCAACACCTAACTGGTTAACGATACTGATAGCAGTGTTTATATGAACGATGAGGTCAGTGTCGAAATGCTCGTACCCTTCGGCACTACCGCCAATCATCTTTTTAATAGTACCTAAGATACTATCCATTTTGAACACCTCACGATAATGTATTAGCCGTTAAGCTTATTCATGCACATCCTGATTGCTTCACGCTCTTTCTCAGTCTGAGCCATTTTGAGCATGTCCTCAAGACGATACATGAGTTCGCCACGACCATCATGCTGACTACTGCCATTTTGAGCATATGCATAACTGTTATAGCTGTTTTCATAGCTCATATTGGGCATATAGGGAGCAGGCATAGGGTAACCCATAGAACGACCGTCAGCATAGCTATTATAGCTGCGATTACGTCTATAACTGTTGCCCTCATCGCGCGAATATTTACTATCTTCCATAGCGCAAATGGTATCAATGCACTTTATAGCGTGTGAAAGCTTATCGATATGATCCAGCTTCTCAGCAGTAAGCGTCTTTTCGTCAGACAGCATCTCGAGCTCACGCATCAGCTTTTCTCGGAGCTCATAAATCTTATTGCTCATTTTGAACTCCTTTCTTATCTCGACATCAGAAGATCAGGACGAGATATTACAATATTTGCATTTTGAACAAGTATTGGCTGATCGCTAGTATTCACTATTGACAGTGTTTCACAGCAACCTCTCCATATCTGAGCATTTACTGCACAAGATACATTGAAATATTCCTCGACAGCTGCAGGAGTGACTATCATAGTGCTCGAAGGTATAACCGAACCGTCTATAGCCAGAGCAAGACTGATTTCTTCTACCGTACCGCCTGTAGAAATAGCGATATTAGCCCCAAACATACAAAGGTATTCTGCTGATTTTGAACAACATCCACAAGGCATCTGAGGAACATAACCTCTAAGGAGAAAGCTACCACTACCGTCACGATGGCGAACCAAGCCTCTCGTGCAAGGAACCGGTGCCTCTGTAAATATCACAGAACCATTAGAAGCTACAGTCTGAACAGCATTTGCCGAATATTCAGCCATTCAGAACACCTCCTTAACCGTTACAACCGCAACCGTTGTTATAACCCATGTTGTTAGGACACGAGAATATAGGCTGAGAACCGTAAACAGGCATTGTGGGTACAGGACAATCGCGGAGTCTGTTATACATCGCATCTATCTCTGCAACCTGTCCGGCTCTTATGGCTGCTGTCTGGGCAGTCTGAGATGCTGCAAGATTTGCCATGGTGAGCTGTCTTTCAAGATCTGCTATCTTCTCATTCTTAGCGTCGATCTTGTCGTTGCACATCTGATCGAGGATTCTCTGGGTGTTCGCAGCATTATTAGCTATAAGATCCCTGAAACCATCAGACATTGCTGCTCTATCAGCACAGTTTTCGGTAGCAACAGTGTACTTTACATCAGCAATATTGGATCTGTTCTCACAACAGCAGTTCTGAAGTGCCATAGCGAGGGGGGTATTCATCTGACCGGAAAGAGCTGTTTGAGCTGCAAAATCCTGCTGCATGCCTGCCATCTGTCTATTAGCGGCTGCTGACTCGACGTTTGCAAAACCATTGCAAATAGAAGTGTTGATACCGCTGAGAGTATTAGCTATAGCAGCCTGATCGAACCCTCTCGATACCTCGTTCTGTGTTTGTGCATTGTAGAAATATGGTGCACTGGCTCCCCAACCACTGTTTCCACCAAATCCACCATTACCGTTACCCCAATTACCATTCATAGCAAGCAGGAGAAACAGCAGAAGATATGCACCATCGCCACCAAAACCGAAGCCATCGTTATTGCTCCGATTATTGCCAACAACCGCCGCTACGTCAGCAGCACTCATACCATTAGTTTCGAGCATAGAAAATATCCTCCTCTATTGAGTTTATTAATAAACGACATTCATTCTCGCGCGCCGAACAAATATCATTTATTTCCATGGACACATGTCTCCGGGTGTCCTTTCAAAACTTAAACCCAGATCCGAAGCCCCCTTCAAACCGTAATGAATATAATTGTGAGTATCGAACGAAACGCATATTAAGTTTTCTGGATCAAATATACATTCCGCACGATTTAATATATCATCACGAGTGATTGGATTTAAGTGATGAATAAGTATTCTGTCATATAGATCATAGCCCTTCGCAGCCAGATCACATCCATTGTCACGAATTATTATGTCGTTACGAAGCTGTTTCCATTTATGTGAATTGTATAGTTTTTGGTTTAAATATCTATCATAACCAAACGTTTCTTCTCCGATTCCTCCGCCAATATAAGCGTACTTAAGTCTATCGTCGAACGTTGGGATTTGAATTAGTTCCGAATAAGTTTTGCATTTCATAAGCTTGTTTCAACATCCCTTGTGCTTGCATGAGTTGATTTTGAGTAAATTCTCCGGATTGAAGTTTCTGTCGTATAACTTCGTTCGGATCCCCTTGAAATGTTTGCTTGAACTGTTTGTATTGTTCGAGGAAATTAGCCATCCTATTTTGAACAGGTCGTTGTGGCATAACTTGTACACCGCCTAATGCATTAAACAAACTAGCCATTTTGAACGTCCTCTCTTACCTGATTTGTTTTGTCGTATTTCTCGTAGGATTTGTGTTTATACGACTTTTGTTTAGCGAGTAGTTCATTGATCCTGTTTTCAAACTCATCTCGAGTCACGAATTTATCAGTATCAATATTCGCTACAGGTTCAGGCTCTTTCTTAGCTTGTTTTTCATATATCACAAGGTCATAAGGTGCATTCGGGAAGGCAGTTTTAATAAATATAAATTTATCGTCCTTGCTCATGAACATTTGTGTCATACCAGCGGCCACAGGATAATCTCTTGCTGCCTGTTCGTTTTCGACCTGAATTATTTCAGCTCTAATTGTAGGTGGTGTCATCTGTTGTGGAGCCGGATTTACATTTTGAACAGGCTGATTGTTCTGAGTTTGACCGTATCCATAAGTTTGTGAATATGTTTGACCGGTATAAGGACTAGGATATCCATATGTCGGTGAATATCCGGTTGGGAAATATTGTGGCATTTCTATCGCTCCTTATAGAAATAATAAAGTGGGACAACGTCTCCGCTATCCCACGTATCGTAATAGTTTCCGTCAATGACCGTTACTGCGTGTTCGCCTGTACAAAGAATATAAATACCATAAGGATGATCTATACAGAAGTCACGAACTGTGTAACAATCAGGACAGGTGTTCTGGAGATGATCCATTTTGAAACCATGCTTTAACAAATATGCTTTCCAAACCCGATTGGATGACGGCATATCACACATTTGATAACCCTGAATACAAATATCAAGATACGTGTCTCTCCATTCACGATCCATGGCTATTGTTATTGCGCGTATTACACAATCTATTACCAAATTATTGCACGGGTTTGGGTTACAATATATGTAAGCCATTTAGTTATATACCTCGTATTTTCTTTGTTATTATAGAATCTATATCATTAGCATACCGAGACATATACGCATTAGCCATATCCTTCGACTTTGCATACCATCGTAAATCATCTATTATACGGTCTTCGACATATCCTTTTGCAATTTCTTGTCTAGTCGCATCGGGATAAAAATCTCTATGCTCATTCACAAACGTTGAAATTTTTTTATATTCAATATCATTCACGCAGTTTTGAACAATATCTAATACTTTTTTCTTTTCGTCATTAGGAACATTGGTATAGCCATTAGCTTTAGTTTTACTTATCTTACCCTGAATAGAGTTAACGTAACCATGTTTACCAAGTTCGGCCTGTAAATCTGCATCGCCCATAAATTTTGCATTACGTCTGTTCCTCTCCCATTTTGATTGATTGAGCATACGATTTTTCTTTTCTTCTACCTCATCTTTTGTAGCATGCATCAAATAGTCACTATACTCATACTGCTCGGCTCTATTAGAAAGGATTTTGATCGCAGCATGCATCATTTCTGTTTCTCTATTCATACTTATTACTCCTTTGCTATTTAACTTTCTTAATAACAGCACCGGGATACTGTTTCTTGACTATTTTGAGCAACTCTAGCACTTAGTATATCAAAAGCTGCTCTCATTACATCATGTTTCAACCGTGTCACCTTACTTCAGTATCTTCTTCACACAAGCATTCGGCTGATCTTTCTCGATCTCACGAACTTTAGCTATGGCCTCTTCATAAGTATCGAAAATATCAGCAACTGCCATGTAACGGTACTTATCTTCCTTTGCCGGCTTATCTGATGTCGGAGCAGGCTTGGTGTAACCGTTAAGTCCTCTCTGCTTCATGATCGACGGATAGTCTACATTACATTCGTTGAGGTCGAACCAGACATTATGTCCCATAAGCATACCATTCGGACTAAACTGCCACATACCATAAGGCTCAGGATACGTGCATTTTGAGGCATATTGTGCTACCCATAGAGCATATTTCTTTCGTGTCTCAGGAGAAATATACTGTATCATAGGTGACTTGCTCATATAAAGTCCTGCAAAATATCCATTAGTCTCAAGCATGTCACAGAAGAGATTTACACAATTCGTGCAGAATATGCTACCGAGTTTAAACTGTCTGGATTCCTCGAGATCGAAATATATGGGATACTCAAACTTCTTACCAGCAATAACACTAAGACATGCGTTTGCTTCCATCTCAACCTCAATAGTGGATTCGGCATAAGAATACCAATAAGCTCCTACGTTAAGACCTGCTTCCTTAGCACGAGCGTAATTTACGTCAAACTTACTGTCTTTCTGCCCTACTATCTTACCGTAACCTGCTCTGAGGATAACGTAACTTACTCCTGCTTTCTTGATAAGATTGAAGTCAACATCTCCGTTATGCTTGGAAATATCAAGACCGAGCTTCTTTATAGAGCCAAGATCAGGATGAGGATAATCTCTGAAAGTCTTGGCCTTAAAAGCGTTGCCTTGATCAATTGAAATATAATTATAGCTTGCCATGCTTTACTCTATCCTTCCATGTTTTACTCTATCAGCAAGTTCGGCTCTTTTAGCGTCGTTCCAGCGATCAACTGTTCCGACGAGGTACCCAGTAATTCTTCTCACGCGTTGGATAGGAACATCGTCAAATATATACTCGATGTCGATAAAGTCGTCATCTACGACCTTAAGATGCATCTCTTTACAATAGGGATACTTCTTATTACATCGATTAATATATTCATCAATTTCCTTCTGTGGAATCTCGCCGTTCTCGACAACGACTTTAATCATTTTGATCACTCCTCTGTTTTATTAATCTGAATGTCTTCCTCTTCATCCTTGAGTTCAGGAACCGTCGTATCGGTATGATGAGCATCAACATTCGACTCAGCAAGAATATAAATGATAAGTGTCGAGCAAGCGGTAATAAGTCCTGTTATCTTTGTCTTTTCTTCATCTGACGAACCATAGATAACCATGATTGACAGAACTACACCAATAACGGCGCTCCAGAACTTTCTCGAACTAAGTTTCTTCTTCCAATCCCTCATTTTGATCAACTCCTTATAATCATATAGTTTTCTCAAGTTCACGACGTTTTACATTATTCCATGTCGATTTGTGTTCTCCCTTGTCCTCAAAACCATTCTTAATGGCAGCATTGATTGACTTGACATTATCCGAATTAGCATACCAGCGAAGAGTATTAATGTTTTGACTAAGAATACCTTCGTCCTTCATTCGTTTAATCTCTTTCTCACCACGTTTACTTAGTCGTGAAGCCACACCAATGTTTCGATACTGTTCTTCATTTCTAACACCTATACTGACATTAAGTCCACCATCACCTTCGTTCCAGTATTCGATGTAACCGACCGGAACGTCTTTGATTTTGAGCACGTCAGCGTATACTCTTGCCGCAACATTGTACTTTATGTTAGGTTCATAGTAAAATTCGGATGGAGACGAAGTATTATCTTCTCCTTGAGCATATGCTTTCTCTCGATTGCTAAAAGTCTTATAAATATCATTAACATCCTTATTATACTGTCTATGCTTAGACACACTATCCGTACTGTAAGTAACATCATGTTTCTCACCCTGAAACGGCCTTTTACCACTACCATAAGGATATCTTCCAGAATGTCGAGGAGTACCGTAGTGATAAAGTGTATCATTCATTTTGATCATTTACGACACTCCCCTTTCTACTGTATAAAACTACCCTTATCGAGTAGCTCCAAATATACTTTTCGTATGTGTTCTATTGCTATCACGCATGCATTGTTTCTGTAATGTGGGTGTTTTGCACAATAGGCCTCGTATACGTCAATTTCCTCAAGTGTCTGCTGAAAATATTCTCGCGAGTGATGCACACCATTGATAAGTTCATCGTCAAATCGCAGGATACGGGTTCTGGCATTAGTTGCAGAATTAGTATCCACACGATCGGAGACTTCCTTTATGACGATCATCACCTCATCGATCTTCTTGTTTGTCTCATTGATCTTTTCATCGATCTTCTTGTTAGTTTCATCGATCTTTTCAGAAGTTTTATCTTTTCGACTTATGAGAAACTGTATCAGCCCCCATAAACCACTAGATGCAATGACCGCCACAATCACAGTTATAGCTTCAGTCAATATATCACTTCCTTGTGATTGCCTGTTCCATAAAAGGCATAAGAGCAGGCGAGTTAAAAGACTGCATTCGGTCCGCATAGTATGCCGCTAGAGGCGTTGCAGTTCATTATTAGGTTAACATTACAACATATCCGCAACCAATATGCATGAATGTGTGTCCGTCAACTGCAAAATGTGTATTATTAGGGAGCGTCGCTTTACCAAAATCAATTGTATATAACGGATAACTATGTCCAAACTGAACAAGCGGAGTAATACCAACGGGGTCTGTTGTAAAATCAAAGTCTCTGGCAATAAACCAGTTGTTTGTTCCATATCTGAACGCGTCTGTTTCTTGAGCTTCTCCGCCACGAGCCTCACCATCGGTAGTAGCAAAGGTTTCTACACAACCATAATAGTTTTCGTTATACCAAGGTGCACCACAGAAAGTAAATCTTGCTCCTGAATTATCTTTAGCATCTGCGAAAATATAAGCAAGGCTTTTACGAATATCAGAAAAAGTAAAACGCACTACCTTAGCGCCACCTACCCCATCAATAATATCCATATACAAAGGTGAATTATCTTCGTCTGGGGATGTGCGGCAAACAGAATTATCATCAAGTGTGCCAAAATACGCCATTCTACCGCCACCGACAATATAACTGTTCCAACCTTTAAGTCTTCCAACACCACCCACCGGAGATATTTCTGCAGGTGAAATAACTAAGTTTATATAGTTGTTATCGGTTGGTTCTCCTTCATATTTTGTATCAAAAATTACGCCATACTGAGATGTCTGGTACTGAAAATATTCATCCAAGCCAAGCTCATCTAATAATTCCACAAAATCAGACACACTACCTGTTCCAATAGCATATCGTGTGCCGGGATACTTAGTTCCATATGTAGGGTCTGTAATAAACTGAATCACACCAGAATATGTATCAGGCGGAACATTCACCACAACCTCGTCATTCAAAGTCGTGTCGTATGTACCATTTTGAGTCTTGGTTATAGATGTCTGGGCTACAAGTGCACCGGAAGATACGACTTTGCCTTCATCAGAAACAGCATAAGTATTTGGTACATCAACAGAGACACTCGAATAACCGTCAGCATTTTCAGTAGCAGCTGTATAAGTTCCATTTTGAGTAATACTCTTGGTACTGAGGATCGGTGAGACATAGCTATAAGTATGGTCGTCACCCGTTACGGTGAGATATTGTGTAACGTTTTCGACAAGGGTTTGTTGTCTGGGCACACGCGTATCAGTATCTTCAAATACGATAGTGAATGTTTTATTTGTAAAATCTACGTCAAATGAAATGGCTTTTACGTATTCACCGGCATCAAAGCCTTGTCCTGCAAAATTACCGAAATAGTGACTTGTAACAAAGGCATCAGTAGAAGCATCGTATACTTCAAACATAAATGCTCCTGTCCCATAATTATACCCAGCAGGAGGTGTTGCTACATAGAATAAATTTTCACGATATTGAATTTCAGGAATAGGCGGATATGCATAACTCCTGTACCAGCCAACAGCGAGTATCTTAAAGTAATAATCATTTCCGTCAATAGCAACAGCGAGCTTGTCAGACATTCTTAAAACATCTTCCATAGACTGTGTTACATTTACTACAACTTCATTATTTAAAGTAGTATCATAAGTACCATTTTGAGTCTTTGTTACACTCGTCTGACTTACAAGAGCGCCTGAAGATACAACTTTACCCTCGTCTGATACAGAATATGAATTGGGAACCTCAATTACTACTTCATCATTAAGTGTTGTATCATAAGTGCCATTTTGAGTCTTAGTTGTAGATGTCTGACTTACAAGTGCACCGGAAGATACAACTTTGCCCTCATCGGATACAGAATATGAATTAGGTACATTAACCGAGACACTTGAATAGCCATCAAGGTTGTCTGTAGCAGCTGAATAAGTTCCATTTTGAGTAATACTCTTTGAATCGACATTAGCTTCTACATTGACGCTGACACTTGAATAACCGTCAAATTCGTCATCCACCGCGTAATAATCTCCATTTTGAGTAACACTCTTGGGTTCGAGAACTGCTTCTGATCCGCCTCCTGAACCACCCACCTCACCAAAAGGACAAGATGCGTATTCTTGAGCGTGGCATTCGAGAGTTGTAGCACCGAGAGTGTAAATATCGTCATTTATCGAGGTGAGCATGAGTATCTCGCCGGCACTGAGTTTCGCAACGTTATCCGCGCTTGCTACTATACCCGGCTTGTCACTGACATAAACATAATCTTCACCAAGGTTTTTAAGCCAGATATACTGATAACGCCTATTAAACTTTATCTGC
>JAGCGE010000214.1 GCA_017649745.1 Clostridiales bacterium
ATCCCGCTTATGATCGCTAATGCTCTTAACGATAAGCCGCTTCCTGTATACGGTGAAGGACTTAACGTTCGTGACTGGCTCTATGTAGAAGATCACTGCCGTGCTATCGACCTTATCATCCATAAGGGAAGAGTAGGAGAGATCTATAACGTAGGCGGCCATAACGAGATGAAGAACATCGATATCGTTAAGCTCATCTGTAAAGAGCTTGGTAAGCCTGAGAGCCTTATCACTCATGTAGCAGACCGTAAGGGTCACGATATGCGTTATGCTATCGATCCTACAAAGATCCATAATGAGCTCGGCTGGCTTCCTGAGACTAAGTTCGCTGACGGTATCAAGAAGACCATTCAGTGGTATCTCGATAACAAGGAATGGTGGGAAGAGATCATCTCAGGCGAATACCAGAACTACTATGACAAGATGTACTCTGACAGAGAGCACCTGGGAGAGATCAAATGAGAGTATTTGTAACAGGTGTAAATGGTCAGCTCGGCCATGATGTAATGGCTGAACTTAGGAAAAGAGGATATGAAGGAATCGGATCTGATATCGCTGATTCCTACGCAGGTGAAGACGAGATCAAATCAATGGCTTATGCCAAACTCGACATCACCGATAAAGAAGCAGTAAACAAGGTTATAGGTGAGATAAAGCCTGATGTTATCGTTCACTGCGCAGCATGGACAGCAGTTGATCTTGCTGAGGATGATGACAAGAAAGAACTCGTTCATGCGATCAATGCAGACGGCACGAGAAATATCGCAGAAGTAGCGAAAACTATCGATGCGAAGATGGTATATATCTCAACAGATTATGTTTTCGACGGGCAGGGAGAAAGACCATGGGAGCCTGATGACAAGAATTACGCTCCTCTTAATGTCTATGGTCAAAGTAAGCTCGACGGTGAGCTCGCTGTATCAGGCCTTCTCGAAAAGTATTTCATCGTTAGGATCGCGTGGGTATTCGGTCTTAACGGTAAGAACTTCATAAAGACAATGATCAACGTAGGTAAGACTCACGATGAAGTTCGTGTTGTTTGCGATCAGATCGGAACACCTACATACACGCTCGATCTTTCAAGGCTTCTTGTGGACATGATCGAGACAGATAAATACGGTTACTATCACGCAACAAACGAAGGCGGCTATATCTCATGGTACGACTTCTGCGTGGAGTTTTATAAGCAGTATGGCCTTAAGACTAAGGTTACTCCTGTAACTACTGAGGAGTATGGTCTTTCGAAGGCTGCTCGTCCGGTTAATTCCAGACTTGATAAAAGCAAATTAGTTGAAGCGGGATTTAAACCGCTTCCGACATGGCAGGATGCCGTAGCAAGATATCTAAAGGAGGCACAGATATAATGGGCCAGATCACAGTTGAAAAGAACATCGGAGGCATTGAGGGACTTTGCGTCATCACTCCTGCAGTTCACGGAGATAACAGAGGTTACTTCATGGAGACCTACAGCCAGCGCGATATGGAAGAGGCAGGTCTTAACTATACTTTCGTACAGGACAATCAGTCTTCTTCATCGAAGGGTGTATTAAGAGGACTTCATTATCAGATTAATTTCCCTCAGACAAAGCTCGTTCGTGCGATCAAGGGTGAAGTTTATGATGTGGCTGTCGACCTTAGAAAAGGCTCTCCTACGTATGGAAAACACTTCGGTGTTATCCTTTCAGAAGAGAACAAAAAGCAGTTCCTCATTCCTAAGGGATTTGCTCACGGATTCCTAGTTCTTACAGAAATGGCTGAGTTCTGCTACAAGGTTGATGATTTCTATCATCCAAACGATGAGGGCGGTCTTGCATGGAACGATCCTAACATAGGTATCAAGTGGCCTGATGTTGTTGGCGAGTACAGTGGCTCTGCTTCACCTGAAGGATATACTATGTCCGATGGAACTCCATTAAAGTTTTCGGATAAAGATAAGATCCAGCCTTTGTTTAAAGAGTTGGCAAAATAAGTTAGAACGATAGGACTAAGATAAATGACCAGAAAGAAGATCCCAACATTATATATTGTTATTCCGTGTTACAACGAGGAGGCAGTATTACCGATAACGGCACCGATGTTTTTGGATGAGATAAAACTGCTTCTAAATGAAGGACTTATCTCTGACAAGAGCAGGATCATGTTTGTAAATGACGGAAGTAAAGATAAGACATGGGAGACGATCAAGTCTTTATCTTCAGAGAATGAATATTATACTGGAGTTTGTCTTAGCAGGAACCGCGGTCACCAGAATGCCTTGTTATGCGGTCTTATGGAAGCAAAGGATCTTGCTGATATAACGATCTCGATCGACTGTGACGGTCAGGATGATATAACGGCTATGACTGAGATGGTCAAGGAATATCACAACGGCTGTGAAGTTGTTTACGGCGTTAGAAGTAAGAGAGATACAGATACTTTCTTTAAGCGTTTCACCGCTGAATCGTTCTATAAGCTTCTTAATTCCATGGGTGCTGAGGTCGTCTTTAACCATGCTGATTATAGATTGGTATCTTCAAAAGTATTGAAGGAATTCAGCAACTTTAAAGAAGTAAATATCTTCCTTCGCGGAATGATCCCGTTGGTCGGTTTTAAGAGCACATCCGTTTACTATGAAAGACATGAGCGTATTGCAGGCGAAAGCCATTATCCGCTCAGAAAGATGCTCGCATTGGCTTTTGACGGAATAACAAGTCTTTCCATAAAGCCGATAAGAATAATCACAGGAGTAGGTGTATTTGTCTCAATATTCAGTTTTATCTTTATCATCTATTCCATCATCCGCTATTTTACCGGTGAGACTGTTGAAGGATGGGCAAGCACGAGCTCGATCATCTGTTTCTTGTGCGGAGTCCAGATACTCAGTTTAGGTGTTATCGGTGAGTACATTGGTAAGATCTACCTGGAGACCAAGGGTCGTCCAAGGTTTATCGTAAGCGAAAGAACTTATGATGAAAGTGAAGACTGATATCGACAGTTAACCTATATGATGATACAGATGATATCTTTCGTTCTGGTAAGATAACTCGTATTCTGTTCCCAGTTTTTCTTCCATGAAATCAGGCATATAACCGTGATCACAAGGCAGAACTAACCATGCAGGAGGGTTCTCATTAAAGATCTGCTCAAGATCATCACTTATCTCAGGGATAAGCTTGATATAGTGTTCATGCCATCCACAGTACTTGATGCACGGGAAAAGATCAGCATAAGTATACCAATATGGATCGATATTATATGCATATACGGAGTCTTTGTCTTCTTCAGGGATCTTGTCAGAGATATCACGTATGATCTCTCGAGTATTATTGAAATTCTTCTGTATGATAAATTGTTTACTGACGACAGTATAATATTTTATCAGAGGATACTGACACGTGATCATTAATACTGCAAGAACAATGGCTGCAACCGATCTCCTGTTGATCGCTGTCTTCTTCAGTTCAAGAGCGACAGGGATCTCACACATTACGATCAGAGGTATGGCTAGGTTGTAGTAATGAACATAATTATTTCCTGAAGCGATGGCAAAGAATATCATAGCAGCACCTATAACAGCGAGGCTGCGCTCTTTCCAGCTTTTCCATCCTATGACGGCAGGAATGATTCCTGGAATAGCCAGTAAGAAGATCAGTTGTTTGTTTGGTCCCTTAGCTATATCTATCAAGTGTTGAACAAATGTCTTTTCGCCTGAATACTTGACTCCAAGTACAAAGACTGCCTCAAGCATTTCTTTAAGTAATCCTTTCGAGTAGAAGAAAAGGACTGCAGGAATAAGTGAAACGATAAGACCTGCGATGAAAGATCCCGCACAAACAGCGAGCTTGACGAACTTCTTCTTAACTATCAGATAAATGATTATTACAAGGACTATCGCACAGATAAATGCAGCGTTGGTTATACGGACCATAACAAGGTATCCGAAGCAGATGCCAAAGATCGAGCCAGCGATCAAGTATATCTTTTTTTGCCAAAAATCTGACTGGGTCTCACACTTGTCAAAGAATATCAGACCGATGTATAAGCAAACTAATACAGGGATGAGAGAGAATTCCTCAGTAAGATTTGCGCCTTCAAATGTGAATGTGCAAACAAGTAGGATTGGCATTAAAAGTAAAAATTGAGCGATCTTCTTGATGTTAAAATATTCAAAGATCTTGCTTATAATGAAAAGTGCCAAGGAGAGATTAAGACTCTGGATCGCGAATATGCCTTTGCGACCGTAAGATATCATTTGACCTACATACTGGATCAAGAAGAGATAGGGTCCTTTCATATCATAAAAATCGCGATAAGGAAGATAACCCTTTGTCATTCCCTGTCCTACAAGACGGAAAAAAGCTGCATCGTAACCATCGTTAACGTTAGATAACGGTGAAGTACAGTATGCAAAAAAAGACATAAAAACGGTGGATGTACCAAGCAAAATAATAAAAAATATAATTGATGATATTATATTGTTTCTTTTTTGTGAGTCGGTCATATATACTCTCCGAATTGATCAATCATACTCTATGAAAAACATCAGTAATTCTATTATATAGTCAGTTAATAATCAAGAATCGCTATGTTTTGGAAGTAGACCGGTGTCAGTTCTAGGCAGTTTGATGATAGAATAAATAACTGAATTGGAGTATTATCTACATATTTGTATTATAAGACTGTAAAAGCAGGAGAGGATACTTTATATGGGGAAACCCTCATTAAAGAAGAACTTTGTTCTTAATGCCATACTTACGATCTCGAGTATAATCTTTCCGATTATCTCTTATCCATATGCAGCCAGAATACTTGGCCCTGAAGGAACGGGCAAAGTAGATTTTGCAATGTCCATAATCAGTTATTTTTCATTGTTTGCGCAACTTGGTATTCCAAGTTATGGTATTAGAGCATGCGCCCAGATTCGTGATGATAAGAAAAAGCTCAGTAAGACAATATGGGAATTAATGACCATTAATCTGATAATGACATTTATTGCTTATATAGTCTTTATCCCTGTTCTGTTCTTTGTTCCAAGGATCAGTACGGAAAAGCCCTTGTTCATCATAGTCAGTGCAACTCTACTCCTTAATGCTATCGGTATGGAGCATTTGTATAAGGGCCTTGAACAATATTCATATATAACGTTAAGATCCATAATCTTTAAGATCATATCCTTTGCGAGCATATTCTTTCTCATTAAACAGGAAAACGACTATGTGATCTATGGAGGAATAACCATTTTCGCGGCATCGGCATCAAACGTTATGAACTTTATCCACGCTCGAAAGCTTATCATGTATAAGGGATTAGGGAAACTTGATGTCAAGAGACATCTGAAACCAGTCATGATGTTTTTCGCAATGAGTTGTGCAACTACCATATATCTGAATCTGGACAAATCAATGCTTGGATTTATGACTACTGAAGCGGATGTTGGTTATTATGGTGCGGCAGTAAAGATCAAAACGATCATGGTAAGTCTGGTAACTTCTCTTGGCGCCGTTCTTCTTCCAAGGGCATCTTATTATGTCGAGCAGGGAAAGATGGAAGAGTTCAGGAGGATAACAGAAAAGGCACTGAAATTTGTGTTTGTTATTTCAGTGCCGCTCATGTCATTTTTTATGATCTATGCTACTGAAGGCATTTTGTTCTTATCAGGAAAAAAATATTTACCTGCTATCCCGGCAATGATCGTCATAATGCCGACTTTGCTTTTCATAGGTGTAACGAATATTCTCGGAATCCAGGTTCTTGTTCCTCTTGGAAAAGAAAAATACGTCCTTTATTCTGAGATAGCGGGTGCAATCGTTGATATTGTCTTGAATGCACTTCTTATCCCTTCGTTCAAGTCTACGGGAACTGCACTGGGAACCCTTGTAGCGGAATTTGCAGTCCTTGTTGTTCAGTATTATCTACTCCACCGTATAAGGTCTGAAAATCCGATCGTTGATTCATTTAAGAAGATAAAGTATTGGAAGATCATTATAAGTATTGCTGTAGCAGTCCCTTTGTCGATATGGGTAAAGTTCCTTAATATCGATCTTGGAATAGGAAAGAAACCGGGAACTGTTATCATGATCAATAACTTCACCATGATCGCTATTGAAGGAGTTTGCTTCTTTGTAGTTTACGGAGTATTGATGCTCCTCCTGAAAGACGAAATGATGCTTGAGATCGTAAATACTGTTACTTCCAAGTTCTTAAAAAAGAAGAATTAATCTTTATTTCGTGCGACCTTTCGCGACTGATCTTTTGTATCTGAATAATTCAACACCACAGAATATTACGATAATAGAAACCGCGATACAAAGACCAACAGCAAGGTGTGGTGTGTGATACTTCAGTTTAATATCGTGTTGTCCCTTCTCAAGCTTGAAAGCCATGAAAGCTCTGTCAGCACGAAGGATCTCAGCTTCTTTTCCATCGATCATTGCTGTCCATCCCTCTGAGTATGGAACAGTAATGAGAACATATCCGTCCTCCTCAAGATTTACAGTAGTCTTAAGAGTATTGCCATCCTGATAAAGACCTGTGTCAGGATGAGAAAGTCCCATAACATTGGATTCTATAGTTTCATCTGATTCAAAGTATACAGAGATATCTTCAATAGAATAGTGACCGGCTTTATGGAACATAAGACGGATCTTGTCGACTTCCTCGTATTCATATGCACTTGTAAGAAGCCAGGAATCCTTGCCGCCGAACATATGATGTCTGTCAGTTGAAGGACTTACTGATCCCCAAGTGTATGTGTATGCGTTTCCCGGATCTTTATTCAAAGTTTTATACCAGAGATCATGCTTCATTACTGCCTGGTCATTATTCGAGATCGCAAAAGCCGAGACAGAAAACGAGGTAGTAGCCTGATCTGAATTCTTCAGACCATTAAGAGCGACATACCATTCTCCGACTCCTGCATGCTGTTTGTCAAAGACAAGTTCGATGTAGCTGTTGTCAGAGTGTATAGTTATCTGATCACCGTTTATAGATACGTTATTGCCTGCTTTGACTGTGTAAGGGATCGAAGTTGATGTTGTATGTTGAACGTTTGTCTCTTCATCAGGAAGAATGATTGAGTTCATTAGAGCCTGTTGTTTGTCATAACAGGAAAGGGAATCATATTCAGATTCATTCATGACATCCTTCATAAAGAATACAACACCTGTATCGTACGGGGTTGTATATAGATCGTAGATATTTCCTGAAGATGAAGCGAAATCGGCTGCATGGACGGTGTAACCATATGGAAGAGACTTGGTCTTCATCTCGTTGTTATTTCTGATGATGAACTGAGTTCCGAATAAAGCCTCAAGATCACTTCTTGAATCGATTCCGTTTATGATCGAAGGCATGTCTGAGGAGGCAATACCGAGATCCGCCATAAGGTGATCGATATTGTTATTGTAGATGCTGTTGTATTCATCATAACCTGCTCTTTGAGTGATCATGGAAGAATTCTTTAAGCGGGATGAAAGGGTATCGTATCTATAAACATCATCCTGAGGAACAAGCTCCAATACTTCTTTTCCGCCGCTCTGAACAAGCATATAGAATGAGTCATTGTTGTTTACCAATAACGAGGCACTGTTAAATCCCTGAGAAGTCCAATAATAGAACGGTGGAACAGCTAAAGCCAGTATCATTATGAATGTGCACTCGCGCAAAAAGTTTTCGGAAGAAGGCCTTGGTGCGATAATCAGCAAAGCAAGTATTATGATACCGAGATACAGAGGAACATTACATTTAGGCGAATCATACTCAAAAACAAACTTAAGGATGCATTTGTAAGCTATAAGAATACCGATGAGAATACAGAGCTTCCATCTTGCTGCGTCGCGGAATCGATCTATAGTGATCGTTACTATAAATGAGACGAGTAATGTATAGGCCCAGGCCCATCTGTTGGTTGCATAGGAAAAACCGTTAAGCACGTGACCTGCGAACGGAAGGATCAGCGCCAAAGTTGCAATGACAAACAGGATCTTTTCTTTGACTCTTTCCTTGAAACCGGTTAGAACAAACAGACCAAATACGCATATTACAGCAAAGATAGGGAATCCCAAGACATCATCTGTCCAACCGTCGAAGGTTGAGACCATTCCGTAAAGGAGACGACAATAGTAGTATCTGTCTCTGAAAAGCGGAATATAGTAATTGACATCAAGACGGTTCAGCTTGGTTATAGCAAAGATGCTCGGAAGGATCATGAAAAAGCCAATTATTGCAGCGATGATAGCTGCACCTGCGACTTTAAGGAATTTGAAAAGTTCCTCTTTAAGATTCTTTCCCTTGGCACCATAGATACTGAATGCTACTTCGATCACATAATAGACGCAGATCAGGATCGCTGCCATATATGCGAAGTAGTAAGAATAAGCGATAACAGATGCTATCGAGAAGATCAGGAGATATGGTTTTTTTCCTTCTCTTAAGAGCCAGAGTCCCAGAATGATCAGAGGGAAGATAACAAATATGTATCCGAATGAGGATTGCTTAAAAACGATGAAAGTATTGGAACTGAATACATAACAGAGGGCACCGATAAGCACTGCATTGTAATCTTTTTTCTTGTGATATGCCATTGCCGAGAATGATAATCCTGAGAAAAACATCTGAAGAGCGAGAACGAACTTAAAAGCTGTCTCAGACTTGTCGGCAGGAAAGAACGCTGAAATGATATAGAACGGGTTATAGAAGTTGTTAAATCCGTTACCTAGTGATGTGATTATATCAGCGCCGAATCCGATAGACATATCCCACATCGGTATCTCGAATGTATGACGAATGGTGAAGTTCTTTATAAGTTCGCGCCACCATCTGCCGACATAGATGAACATAGGATAATTGTTATCTATAGCGTCGTAACTCCAGATAGGAGCTTTATTAAATAAGACAAAATAAGCTTGATAACATATTACGTAGCAGATAGCGAAAAACACAGAATATGTTATCAGGTAACTGAATCTCTTATCTTTGTAGATCTGTTGTAGTTTATTCATCCTTTGGTCTCTTCCCGTAAAACCGCTAGATTATACCACATATCTTATCTCGAAAACACCATATGGCTTGCTTCCGGATTGTCTGGATTGCTGGAATATATCATTTCATAGGCATTCTTTTCCAGGAATGTCTGAATGTCTTCGTCGTAGTAGCCGTTCTGAACAACGATGATACTTGGCTTTTCATTTTTCAGGCTCTTAAAATATTCATCCATTATCTCCGGCATGACCTGACCGACAGGGAATTGATATGAATATCTGGTAGCATGAGCTCTGTTAGTGGTGACATATAACAGATCCCAATTTCCATATACAGAGATCTTATCGTCCTTATCAGTATTCATTTCTATTATGTTAATTATGTCTCTTGTATCTTCGTCGAAATGATCCTCATTCCTTTTTTCAAAGATTTCAGGTATTGTGCTGATCGTCTCGATCCATTCCGGTGCTATTGCTGCGCTAAATAAATACAAAGAAGCCAGAATTATTATCGCTCTGGATATCTCGATCTCCTTTATCTTTTCTACAGTCGAAAAAGCCAGACTTATAGGATATACAACAGCAGGAACCAGGATCATTCCGTAATGACCATACTGCTCTCCGCTCATAACCATGAGCATAACAGTAAATACGAGATAGATCAGATACGAGATATTGAGCACTTTTTTCTGTTTCAGATGGAAAAGGATACTAACAAAAGCGATGACATATATCGATGAACGGGCAAACTTAAAGAATGCACCCCATTTTGTATAGAACAGGTTCCTGTCGCCACCGGAAGATATGTATTTCATATTAAAGATAATGTAGTCATTGATAAAATATTCCAGGTCATCTTTTGCGATCAGCCATATCAATATTGGCACGATCACAACAGCTACGCCTATAAAGAAGAATGATACAAATCCACCCAGCTTTTTGAATTCTTTTTTTATCAGCAGGACAACTAAGATCAACACACAATATACGATCCATACTGAGATCATATTGGGCCTCAGCATCAAGACTGTTCCAAGACATATTCCGGATGCGATGAGCCTGAGTTTTGAGATCTTATTGTTTAAAAGATAATCGATAAATATATATAATGCGATCGCTATACACGGCATAGCAAATTCTTCTGAATAATTGCCGCTCTCATAATATGCAAACAAGAGAGATGAAGCAGTTAAAGTAGTAACCAATGATGCAATTATCCCGCATGATAATCGTGAGATCTTATACATTACGAAGAAGGTGATAGTGATCGCGATCACTTCGATCAACAGTACTCCGCTGTACAGATCGATCTTGTTTCCGAGAAAGTTAATAAAATATAAGACCGGACCTTTATGATCAAAAGAATCCCTGTACGGCATGTAGCCGCGCTCCATCATCAGAGCGACGGTCTTGAACACACTTGAATCTGTCCATGCTTCTATCTTGAGCCATGGATTGATACAGCTCTCAAAAGCAAAGATCAAAGCGAACAACCCCGATACAAGGAAAGCCAGTATGTTTTCCTTGTTTTTGACAATACTACTCGAAAAAGAGGATCGTGGTGATTTTTGTGTCAAAGTGTTATCGCTCATTTGCATTTTTTGTTAACATCGTATTTTTGTTATTGTCTGCTTCTTCTATTTTAACTCATTTCGGTTGTCTTGAGAGGATAGTTTTAATAACTCGCTCAGCTATAAGTCCCCTGTCTCTTTTGGCATAGTAGAGTAACGGTTCTTCTAACACTTCGCGGATGTCTTTGGAACTCAGCTTTGGTACTACTAGCTGCGGGCCATAGAGATTTCTCGCGTGGATGATCTGCCTGTTGAATGTGGTGTTGAAAGGCCTTGCTGTTGAAGTCTTGATGAAGGCTTCTGGAGAGATATCGAGCGGGTGATCGATGACGTTGGAAAGAAGGCCTGCGCCATTATCGAAGATCGGGCAGTAATCGTATCCTGCAGGAGTCTTTATAACCGCGATGTTATTCAGGTGTCGGTCGTCGTTTAGGAATAATGCATCGATCTCAAACAGCATGGTGAGGTAGCGAGGGAATTCTGTTAGGCCCGTGATAGCGGCTGTTTCCTCTGCAAGATAGGCGATCCTCTTTTTGTCGCTGCTTAGTTTATGAAGTGTCGTATTCAGAGAGATGTTTTCGCTCTTGAAAAGGCGGGAGAGCGTTATTATCGAATCGCCTTCTTTAAGGAAGTTCGCGCTTGAACAGCCGCTTCGTTCGATACCGTGGGCATTGATCTTCTCGGGGGAGTATCTTACATATGTGAAGGGCGTGTCGGTCTCGATGTTGCTTTTCGAGAGGTGGGAGGAAATGACTGTCTCTGACAAGCCCTCGTAGCCGAATTGGTCGAGCTTGTACCAGCGGCCGTTCTCAAACCACTTCTCCTGGTTGCCCTTGGATGATGTGAGGGCGATCTTGTCGTTTGTTACGAAATGAACTGTCATCTGTACTCCTCGATCGTAAGCCACTGAGTGTCCTCAGCCATTCTACCTTTTGTCTTGGCGACGATATCCCACGGATCGTATTCCGTAAGGTCCCATGATCGCAGGTAATGATCGATGCCTGCTCTGGTACGCGGAATGCAGCGGTCTTCCAGAAAACTCTCAAGGTCATTCCACGAAGGCGAGTCGTTCTTGCCAAAGGCGGTATGGATCGTTGCATCAGTGTAATCTTCTGTCATGAGCAGATGATCAGTCTTGTCGGCATAGATCATAGTGCAGAGATCGTCGTTGTTGTAATAACGGATGACAAATATCTTGTGTCCTTCAGCTGCTCTGGAAGCGAGGAATGATTCCATGGTCTGCTTTGGTGCGATAGTGATCTTCATACCGTCGAAGACAAGGTCCACTTCATTGGTGTTCAATTGTTTTACCCATGATGAAGGAAGCGAGATCTTATATGTGAGTGATCCGCTCGAGGCTGTGCCGCCTGCTTTGGATGATGAGATCTTGGCTTTACGAGTTTCCATGAAATCCTCCTACTATACAAAATATTATAGTTAATTCGGTACGAATAAACAATAATAATAATTTTCGAGCAGGAATTGTCAAATCAGTCTTCGATGTAAGAGGAGATGAGCGGTCTGTCGAAGTCCAGGTCGGCAAACAGCAGGTAGGAGAAGACGCAGTATGCCGGCTCGATCATGCTGTGCTCGAAAATGCTGGTGAAGGCGAAGAGCGCGATGACGAACATGACGTAGAACTGCTTGTGCTTCCACATCCTGATCTGGAGGGAAGTGAAGAGCACTATTACGGCGCCGAGCATGACGTAGCCGTTCTGAAATAAGATCCTTATGTAGGAGATGTCGAGGAAGAAGTACTGCTTAGGATCGATAGTCGAAGCTGAGCGGCCTCTGTCGGCATACTCGTAAACGGTCTGGCCGAACGGGAGGACCTTATATTCCTCGAAAGCCCTCTTGCCGTATTCGAGGCGGAGTGCCACGGTCTTCAGGGCTTTAGTGGTCGTGATGAAATTAGGGTTGGACCTTGTGAATGTGTAGGTCAGGTAGATTGTCAGGAACGCGAAGATCGCGAAAGACGAACACATGACGACGCTGTAGATCGTGGATGTGACCTTGTAATTCTCAAGCTTAGGTGAAGTGTACTTATAAAGGATCGTCATCGTGAGAAGGACTGCATAGACGAAGAAACCGATGTTCGCCTGAATGTAGAGTCCGTCGATGATGAGAAGGAATGCTGAGATTATGAGTGAGAAGATGCTCGGCTTACCTTTTCGAATAATGAAGAGGAGCATCGTAAGAGTAAGGAAGTGGCACATGAGGTCAGTTCTGTAAACGCTGCCGAGTGCATGGCTGCTGCCGTCATAGACGATGTCAGTCAGGAAGCCGAAGCGCGTGCAGATGAACGATACCAGGAGCCAGAGCGTGCCGCAGAAGAGCGAGCAGTAAGCGATGAGCTTAAAGGACTTACGCTTCGAGCAGATGACAAGAAGGATAAAGACGAGTATGTCGTTGTTGTAGGTGCCTCCTCGTATGATCGCGTGGGCCGCCCCCGCTATGAGAAGCACCGACGGGAGTATCCTTCGCGGCCAAGTCTCGAAAACGAACAGAATCGTCAGGACTGCAAGGCCGATGAGGAAGAACGTCGCGATGTTCATTGCCCTCTCGAGAGGGAAACGGAATCGCCAGAACTTCTCCGGGTAGAACATTGTAGTTGTCATGAAGAAATAATTGAATACAAGGAAGTACAGCACATAATATATGCCGTCTATGAAATTCATGAACTGAACGTTCTGTCGGATCTCACTTACCTTTTCTTTCATGTGCTCAATTTTACATCCTATCGGGGTTATATGCAAACTGACCTGTTACCTGTCGGTGGACCAAATGTGCTGCTGAAGCAAAAAAGTCCACGAATGCGTGGACCAAACTCTCTTTATGAAGCTAAAAGGTCCACGCAAACAACGATTTTGTTCAACTTGAGTGTAATAATCCCTTGCTCCGTGGACCAAATGCCTTGAAAACGCAGGGAAAGTCCACGGTATCGTGGACTTAATCGTCTCTGGAGAAGATTTGGTCCACGCCGACTTCAAATCATCTTCGTCTTACAGCCCCCCAAAATGCTTCATTTAAACCGAAAAGTGTCGAATACCAAAACATATAATGAAGATATATGGGGGAATGAAGATGAGAAAACGAATTATAACTACGCCGCTGAGCCTCTTGTTATCTGTTGTGATGCTCGTGGGATGCGGCAAAAAAACCAAAACTGACAAAACAAGAGAGACCACTGTCGAAACGGCGGCGGAGGAAGTTGATGAAGCTGCAAGGCTCAGGAAGATCTATTCGGATTATGATCGGCAGTTTTATCGTGACCTGAGTGACCCTTCGCCGGCGCGAGGGTACAATTTTTCGAAGATATTTACAGGTGAATTAAGATGCTCGCAGGTCCTTGCGAAAAGGGTCGTGACGGATTATTCGGGTAGTACACCGTTTGTCGTGACTTATGAATACGGTGACGGAAAGCTTAAAAAGGAAGGCGCTTTGGGAGCGTATATAGAGTATACGTATTCGGGTAATGATCTCGTCGAGGAGAGATCTGTTAATGGCGATTACGAGCTTGTTTATAAGTATTCATACGAAGATGATCTGATGATCAAAGAGGAAATATGGCAGAACGGGGAGTGGATCTCGAGTTATGAGCTTTCCTATGAGGATGAAAAGATCACGAAGATAGACTATAAGCATGAAGGCGGCGACTCTGGAGAGCTGGTCTCCTTATACGAGGACGGGCTGCTCGTAAAGTACTGCTACGACGATAGTGGTGAATTGATGACCAACGTTGAGTACTTTTATGACAAGAACGGTAACCTGGTGAAGTTTATACAGTACGGTAACAGTCTGGTGATGGAATACACCTATGATGAGAATGGGCTCGTGACGCATGTGGTCCAGGGGTACTGTGATCAAAAGGGGAATATAACGGATATTACTTTAGAGGCGGACATCAAGTATGGTACCGGAGATCAGCTGATGCAAAGCCTTACAGGAACCACGTACTTTAGTGACGGAACGAGCATCGACTTATACACGGAATGCATCTATGACGAGTTCGGCAGGATCGTAAGCTATAAGAGCAATCACCCGAGCGAG
>JAGCGE010000215.1 GCA_017649745.1 Clostridiales bacterium
ATACAGAAGTATCATTGTCCCCATGCTCCTCATCGCCGCACCGTATATGCTGTACGGTTTCCATGGCTGTGGCTTTCCACTCTCGTGGTCTGCAGTTCCATGCTTGGCTCCAAGCAACGGGAAGGTAAGAGAAGAACTGCTGTTCAGTTGTTAGGGTTCTAATAACAAGACCGCTTGCAACAGCTGTTGTAAACGGTCTGTTATCAGCTGTGTCGAAGTTCCTTCGACACGTTTATTGTATGCCCATCTCAATCGAACAGTTGCCCGAAGGTTGTCGCTCAAATGCGTGAACTTTTTCGCGATTTTATCGCACAGAATGTCGTACTATTTGTCCAGCAGGTCTCTCTTCATATTCGGCAGTACGCTACCCCAAAGACAGATGCCGAATACCATGACAGCTTCCCAGCGGCGGTCATAATACCGACTGCGGCCAAGGCAAAGTGCATGATAGATATCTTCTTCCGGATACTTTACCTGAACCAAGAATCTTTTGTTGATGAGATCCAAATACAGTTTGCCATGCTGCGGAAACTCCTGAACCTTGATCATTGCCGAATCAACCAGTTCAACGATCCAGTTCTTTTCGACCCGGTCGCGAATAGCGCGAACGAAGTCTCTACGATTCATATTAGCTTTCAGCTTCTCCAGATAGAGTATTGCCTTTAGGGGATCAGAGTCCTCATACACTGAATCGTCCACATCATCGTGGTCCAGGTAACACTTGAAGCAAAGCTTTCGATAAGAGTCCAGAAGCAGAAACGCACGCTTATAAAGCTTCTCTTCATCCAGCTTATAGCTATAGCACAGATCGTGGATGGTTTCTCTTGCAATAGTTTCATCACGCCCCATATCAGTTACCTCCCATCACGACAATTCTCTCTTCCACGAACCACTTATAGTTCTCTTCATAGAAAAGACGGCATGGTCTTCCCCAAATCATGCAGATATAGCAAATCCCTGTTCCCGGAACACGCTGCGAATCCATCCGCTGGATCTGCTTAATCTGATCAATGTGGTACTCTTTCCCATCGTTCCAGGTGATCTTAGTCGGTCTCAGGCGGCCATCCGGATAGAAATCCGCTGTTACCTGCACATATGTCTTCTTCAATACGGTCATCGTGTTATTCTCCTGTTTTCTTGCTTCGTTCTTCATGGATTTCTACCCTCCAATCTATATAAAAGAGTCTGTTGTTTTTAAAAACCGAACAAACATTCTTTGTGTTCTTGAGCGCATATTAGCACGGATTTTCATGTAACGCAATAGTAAAAATCGGACATAAATGTTCACAAATTGCCGCACGTGACGTGCAACCCGCAAACGTCTAAGATTAGGGGCAATTGTAAACTTTTTGTCGGACAATTGTCGTACCTTAAAGTCCCAATATTAGGACAGTATCCGTGAGCATAATAAAGGGTTAGGGCAGTGTTAAAAGTTGCGTTTAGTTTTACACAAAGCCTCTGATTTTGCTGTCCAAAAAATGGGACAGTATTTTTTGTAGAATGGGGTCAAATAGAAGAATGATCGATCCGGTTCAATCCGGAATAATATATGAAGAACGGAGGTAGCATCATGACACTGGTAATCATTTTAGTACTGTTATTCATCTTCTCAAAGCCCACAACCAAGATCGGTGTCTGCAGCATCATTTCCGACTTCTTCAAGTGGGTCGGGAAGTATAAGTAACACAAGGACATACAACTAGATCTAAGGAGGACAGAATCATGGCAAAGATGTTTATTACAATTACAGGTACTGATTTCGAATATGGTAGCGACTATCTCGAGAAGGGGATGATCGTCAAGCTTATCAAGGAACCAGATAACAAGTATGACAAAGAGGCAATTAGGGTTGAATTAAAGCCGTTCGGTAAGATCGGATATGTCGCCAACAGCGTAAAAACTGTCATCGGTGAGTGCTATAGTGCAGGAAGACTGTACGATAAGATTGGCGATAAAGCCAAAGCTGAAATCTGTTTTGTAACTCCAAGAGGTGTTATAGCCAAAGTCAAGAATTCCCAAAAGGAAAAAGACGAGTAAATGCGATGCGGTCGCAGAAAATACTGCGGCCGCATCTTAATTCGTATATCAACTCTTCTCTGTTTGCTTCGGTTTGTAGTAATATGCGCCATCGCGGAACTCAAGGAAATCCGTTGTAGTTCTGTTGATGAGGTCAACGGCAAGGTTATCCGGAACCGGCATAAACCAGTAATAGTGATCTCCTAGTATCAGATAGTCGTTCTTATGTCCGTAGAAATACCCAACAACGGAGTGTTTCCTTATAGTCGCAACAAAGCGCTCATATAGCAGTTGATCCTCGCTTGCAAGCCACTTCTTCATACAATACTCGTGAGGAGCACTCTTTGCATATGTCGAAGCGTACTTCCAGTAATGGCTTTCGGCATACTTTTTTGCTTCCTCTAGAGAGAAGGGAATAGCTACTGCTTCGCGATCACATTCTTGCTCTAGTGCTTCCAGTTTCTTCTTAGCTTCGTCTTCAGAGCCGAAAAGAACTGGGTTCCAGTCTTCCTGATACAGATCTCCACTATCGTCATAAAACAAACCGAACTTTGCAACTCCGTTATCGTCATATGTTGAAACAATAAGCCTTGTCATTCTTCAGCCTCTACATTCCCAAGAGTTCTAGCCCCTTGTCATTCAAAAATTCATTTACTAAGCGAATATCATCGCATCCCTGTTCAATAAATCCTTTAACATATTGATCTCTGGCATCATTAGGATTAAATGCATTGTCTGCGCGGCCAAGAAGATCAATCGATTCTTCAAGAGTAAGGCCCAAGCCAACGCACAAAGCCAGGATGTATTTCTTGCTCGGCTTCATGTCCGGACTGCACTGCATCTTTGAAAACTGTTTCCGTTCTATATTGCAGCGAGTATACACTTCTTTATTGGATAACCCTTTTTCATCGATAATATCGAAGAGCACATCATGAAATGTTCCTCTTTGATCTTCTCTGATCTGGTACTCCCTCTCTATATTTGAAATATCTACAGCTTTCATATTTCAGTTTCTCCATATCAAAGGACTGAAAGGGTTTCATAATCCCATTCCAGCTGTTCATTTCCATTCTTCGTAACAACCATCATTTTAGAAGGGTCCTCTTCACGGTCATAATAGTGCCCGCGATACAAAAGAAAAACTTGATCGAACAGATCAGCATCGATTCCGCCAGATTTCAAATCATTCACTAGCGGTATAGGATCTTCTCTCTCTTCTATCTTCCGCGACAATTGCGATAACACTATGATAGGGATATTCATTTTATCTGCCAGTCTTCGAAGCGCTTTCACAACCTCTTCAATTCCATCTTCTTCACGATCGATCAATTGAAGATAGTCTACGAATACCAGATCATAGATTTGACCGTTACAACTATTCTCTATATCTGATACCGTTCTTGGCACTTCGTCCTGTATCTCAATAGAAATGTTTGCAATATCCTCCGCTACCATCTTTTTCGATGCACATTCGAGCCACTCTTCACGTTTATGTCCAAGAGAGTAATAACCTATCTTGTATCCTTTAAAAGCCAAATCCAATGAAACGCTTCTGGCAAACGAAGTTTTTCCCATTGCAGGTCTTCCGCCTACCAGAATCAGTTGGCCTTTTCCAAAACTCAGATCTTGCAAAAGCAGTTCACATACTTTCATTCAATAAATCCTCCCGTTCGATTCAGTATGTGCGTATCCTATCATTTCTCTGAGCAGATATGGTCGCATCGTGTGCGACACCTTATTCATATTATACATGCCTTCAGTGATGAAAAGGAACACGCTCATTAGAAAAAGACCGTAATAGGCTTAATTGAAACAGACAATATAGTAAAATGGTATTATTAATATAGAGACTATAAAAGTTCATCAAGTAACAAGTAATAGGAGGTTTTATATGAACCTAGAGCAGTTGCTTTCAACAGATAACATCTCTGATTATGTAGTTCTGTGGTATGGGGCTGACATTTCAGATATTTACTTTGATGACGAGGGGTTTCGCGAGAGCACTCTTGAATTATTTAGGATGAAGCCGAGAGATGAAAATACTGTTTTCCTTATAATGTCCGGAATCAACAAATACAAATGCAGATACAGATTTGCTGTCACTCTTGTCAAAACTGATAACGATAATACTTTTAAATGGAGACGTGTACATATATCACTTGATGAATATGCTGGAAGGTTGATCCTATATAGGAAATACGGATTTTCATTTTATAACAGTATAGCAACCGGAAAAGGTTTTGTAGTTGAAGAGATCTGGGGAAAAAAGGAAAGTCGAACTGTTGATTCTTTCAGAAACTATGACGACATAGAGCTATCCTTTTCTCAACTCAAAGAAACTATCGATGGACATTATTATGACTACTATAGTGCTTTATCTGTTGTTAAAGGCATCTATATGATCATTGACGGTAATACTGGAAAACTGTATATCGGAAGTGCATATGGCGATGAAGGAATATGGGGTAGATGGAGCACGTATGCAAATACTTACCACGGCGGAAACGAAGAGTTAATGAAATTGTATAACGAATCAGGCGAGGAGTATTTCTATAAGTTTAAATACATCATACTTCAGATTCTCCCGATGCGCTTATCCGATAAAGAAATCATAGAGATTGAAGCAAAATACAAAAATAGGTTCTTGACGAGAGAATTCGGATTAAACAATAATTGATGAAAAGCATATAACAGATGCTAATAGAATAATATGGAGGTATTCTGGATGGGGCCTTTGATCATTATTTCAATTGTCTTAGTCATTGTTTTAGCAGGAATAATGTCATATTTGTTTTTCTTCAGGAAAATAGTTACCAAGAACAAACTTGATAATGAATTAACCAAACCTGAAAAGAAGAATGGTTCTGAGTTGGTAAAAGACAACAAAGCAGAATTATCAATCCAGTTTGAAGAAATATCATCACTGACTGAAGCCGAAGAATCCGCACTTGTCGAAATCAAAGACGCGGGGATGATTGCTAAAATCAATAATGTTATACCAGGCGCTGTACAGGCAATTGCGAATGCCGGTACTGCAAAGAATTATCAACAGGCTGCTAAGGAAGCCGGACAATTATATCGAGCAAAGATTCCCAAAGGAGCACATTTGGCTAAATCACGAGAAACGAAAGATGCGGTTCGAGGAATCTATCATGGTAAAAAAGGGATAAAAGGACACGCTGACCTCATTCCAGTCGATGGAGATGTGGGAAAAGAGATGGCCACAATGAATGTTGCTAATGCTGCTATGGGTGTAGCGGCAATGGTTGTAGGACAGTATTACATGACTCAGATCAACGACCAGCTTAGCGAGATTAATCAAGAGATCGGAAATATAGCTTCGTTTCAAAAAAACGAGTATCTTGGGAAGATTCAAGCAATCATTTTAGAAGTTCAAAGATGTTCGCAATTCAGACTGGAGATCATCGAAATAGAGACTCAGAGGAACAGAGAGCTAGATCGGCTGCAGAGTCTTGAGCACGAATGTGCTGAATTACTTGGCCAAGCAAATTTAGAACTCAAGGGTTATGAGAAGAAAACTGCTAACGATTATACCGAATATGAAAAACTGGTTGCTGAAGCTGAACATTGGTATCAGTGTCAACAGATATTGCTTCAGATCATTCTTAAGATCGGTGAATTAAAGTATTCGCTACATCTCGGAGAAATGACCAGAGAATACTGCTATTCGCTCTTTTTACCTTATTCAAAACAATCTGATGAAGCATTGGCATCATTAAAGGCATGGCACCAGAAGAACAGTGAAGCTTTCAAGATAGATCTTGATTCAAGCAGAAGGCGACGTGACGGAGTTGGTGGCCTGTTAATGAATATTCCGGCTCTGTTCAATGATGATCTTCATTATAAAAATATATCTGGAAGTACTGTATCTATGATTTCAAATCAGAGTACTGGACAAAGCATTATTGCACCTGAAGATGCACCAGACTTATTCAGAGAAGATGTTCAATTAATAGCTAAAGACGGAAAGATTTTCTATCTTCCTCAGAACAAATCGGATGATTCAATAAGCGAGGATGAGCGGTAAAAGACTCTCCTTATTCTCCGAACCCATATTTATAAAAACAAAGCGGTCGCAGGATTCCTGCGGCCGCTTCGTAATTGGCACAATTCTTTATGGGATTAGAAAAGCTCTACAGCCTTGCCATCCTTGTCATAGATCTTCTTCTCAGCTGCTACAACATAAACGTCTCCACCGAGTTTTGCAGCCTTCTTCTCGATGGCCTTGAAATCGATCTGCTGTCCGTCGAACTCGAAGATGATCTTGCCGAGTTTCTTTACAGCCTTCTTAGCAGGAGCTTTCTTGGCGGCCGGTTTCTTAGCAGCGGACTTCTTTGCCGCAACCTTCTTCGCAGGAGCAGCCTTCTTGGCAGGTGCTTTTTTCGCGGCGGCCTTAGTAGCCGG
>JAGCGE010000216.1 GCA_017649745.1 Clostridiales bacterium
CATCCTGATGGATGCTGCCAACATGCGTAACGGCCTCGTCGTTGGCACAGGTGACCTCTCCGAACTGGCGCTCGGCTGGTGCACATATAACGGCGATCACATGTCGATGTATGCAGTCAACTCTTCTGTTCCGAAAACACTCGTCAAGTTCATCTGCACAGTTTATGCAGACATGTGCGGCAACAACGAACTTAAGGAAGTTCTCTACTCCATCTGCGACACTCCGATCACGCCTGAACTTACGCCAAGTAACGATGGCCAGATCGCTCAAAAGACTGAAGAGAAGATCGGTAAATACGACCTTAACGATTTCTTCCTTTTCTATACTCTGCGTTACGGTTTCGAACCGTCAAGGAGCGCTGCTTATGCTTTGAAAGCTTACCCGGAACTCTCATCAGAAGAAGTGCGAAAAGCTGCCAAGAATTTCTTCAGACGTTTCTTCACTCAGCAGTTCAAGAGAAGCTGCCTTCCTGACGGTCCTAAGGTCGGATCCGTCACATTATCTCCACGCGGCGACTGGCGTATGCCAAGCGACGCATCTTTCGAATTGTGGCTTAAAGATCTCGACTAAACTGTATATAATAACGGAAGAACAGTTAAGGAAGGTATAAGTTCATGGCAGTTGATTTCGACGGCAGTCAGGTCCTGATCGGCCGCGGTGCGCAAGCAGATGTTTTCGAGTACAAAGGATATGCATATAAGGTCTACAAGCCTTCGTATCCTTCTGAGTGGATCGCTTTTGAGAAAGACCAGCAGAAGGCCGTCAACAGCGCCGGCCTAAGTCCAATCCGCTATTACGACACCGATGACGATCACATCATCAAGATGGATCTCATCTCGGGTGTCATGCTCGAGACCAAGATGAAAAACGGTTTTGACGGCGGCTTCGAAGTCCTTGCAACTGCTTTTCGAAAAGTCCATTCAGCGGATCCCGACGGCATTAGAATGCCCCGTCTGATCGACACTGCGGGCATTGGGCTTAGCGACGAAGAGAAGGATCAGATACTTCCGATCATCGACAGGCTTTCTCGAAAATACGACGAGCGCATCTGCCATCTTGATATGCATTTTCAGAATATCATGTTCCCAAACGACGGCAGCGAGCCCGTGATCATCGACTGGATGAACACCAGGATCGCGCCTGTGATCTTCGACTACGCGAGGACTTATGTGATCCTCGAGGAGTTCGCCAAGGAGATCATCCCGTACTATATGGCGGCGATCGCCGATGATATTTCTTCCTTCCCGAAAGCTGACTTTGACGATGCGATAAAGGTATGTTCAGTTATACGTAAACACGAGAAGGATTAATGGATGATGAGAAAACACATTAGGTATCTTAGTTTATTATTTTGTCTGACTTTCGCGCTCAGCAGCTGCACGATAGTTCCTGATCTTCCGGAAACTTCGGCAACTTCTGCGACGACGGAGAGTCTTTTCGAGACGGAAGAAACGACTGAGGAAACTGTTGAAGAACCGCAGGAGCCTGAGCTCTCGCCTGAGGAGATACGCGAGAAAGCGCTCGAGACAGCTTCATATGTCGGCGTTGATGAGGAGGACTTAAGGGAGAAGTATGAGCTGTTCCTGAAGTTCGCCCACTGCGTTGAGATCAATCCTGATCTGGGGTACTACAAGAGTTATGTGTATCAGTTGTTTCCGATTGTTGCTGATCATCTCGAGAGCGAAGATGAGGAGAGTTTCCTGGAGAAGTTAAGGACGCTCGTGATCGATGACGGACTTTCAGGACCTGGGGCGAGTGCTTATTATCTTTTCCCGCAGAACGTCGTGCTCATCGGAGGCAGTATCGATAACGGCGGTGGCGACGGAACGTATGCGCTGTCGATCTTTCATGAACTGATCCATTTTCTGGACTATGCGATGGACGGTGAGATCTGCGGGATCTTCTACATGAACGACGGCAGGATAGTCGATCCGCCGGACCTTGTCGCTGGTGAAGAAGATAAGATCTCTGAGACGATCTATGCCGATGCGTTCGTTGAAGGCGGAGCGGAATATTATGTCACCAAGTATTATTCGAATGCGCCTTTGGCGTACAGTTATTGCGGCGGTACGAGTTTCTTGACAGCAATTGAATACATCTACGGACCAGAGAAAGTAGACGAGCTTTTCTTCCATCATGATACGACTTCCAGGCTCGCAGATCTGCTCGTTGAGAACGGTTTTTCGAATGAAGAGACAGTGAAGATAATCAAGACGATGAATATGCTCGTTTATGAATACGTCTACGATCCTGACGAACTGATCGATCCGCAGGTGGCGCTCATCAGGTTATATCAGAATGCCATTGGCGAAGATTACGAGGACGATGCGAACTTTATGGAGATCCTCTCGTCTGTTCGTAATGAGAAACTCGATGAGATCTTCTCGGGAGATCATCTGACCTGCACGAGAAGAAATGATGAGATCAACAATCAGGTGTCATGGAAGCTTTTTGACGATATATATGCAGACGGTGTGGAGTTCTGTTATTGGTCTGATCCGATCCCGTTCTTCATCGATGGCGAACTTAAATATACTGTCCTCGCATCGAGGTATGTTGGTGGCTCCAGAGGTCACGATATACCGGTCATATGCGATTACGATCGCGCAACCAATACTGTAAGCAACATAGAGTTCCTGGAAGGCAACTGGGGCGTGCCTAAATACCTGGATAATTACTATTCTGATGAGGCATACGGTGCGCAGGATCTGATCGATTCTCTGAAGGTTGATAATTCGGCTGCATATTCTCAGACTGTCACGGGTAACAACAGCGGCCTCAGCGATCTTTACTCAAGGGCAGAGGAGATTGGACGTAAGTACGGCGTCTACATCTGGTTCGACGATCTCGTCCCTGACGATTTCAAGATCTATTCGACTCCCGCGACCGACCACAACAAGATCAGCGACGCTCTCGACAAGATCGATGAAGTCCTGTCGCTTTATCCGGCAGGTTATTTCGATCAGCTTCTTTTCGAGTATTATTCAGGCTTTGTCATCTGCCTATACGACGGCGACTACGACATCATGCTGCACCACACCGCTTACATCGGCGAAGACAACTACATGGCGGTCTTCATCAACATCGGCGAGACCGAGCTCATGGGCACCATGGGTATCGAAGACCTTCGCCAGGAGCACTTCCCTTGTGTCGATGTCGTGTCAGGGCAGCTCATCGTCGGCATTTGGGACTGCACCGAGCGCTTCATCTCGCACTACAACGACCACTTCATCGAGACGACCGTCAACGAAGACACATGGATGGCGACCAATGACCCTTCCTTCGCTTACGTCGAGGTCGATTCTTTCGAGCTGATCAACGATTGCTACGCATCCTGCAACTCATCCTACATGCTCACTGAGTATTCCGTGGCCTCCCCGAAGATCGACCGCCTTCTTATCTACGAATACATCATGTTTTCCGCCCTCTGCGCGAAAAACAACGATCCTATGCCGCCGCCTCTCACGATCGAGTGCCGAGCTAAAGCCGACGAACTCAACCGCGCGATCCGCGACATTTTCGACACATCTTCATGGCCATCGAAAACGAGCTGGGAACAAGTTGACATCTAGAGTTTAATAACGGATGCATGTCCCACCGCACTAAAACGCTTGTTGGGACATGCAAAATTCACATCGAATCATCAGAATTGACCACAAAATGCATGTCCCTAACGCGAAAGTCCGCTTAAGGATATGCAATCTGTTGTTCGACCCCAACCTAATCGCAAATTTCATGAGTTATGTTGTAGAAAAAACATTGGAAATCGACTAAAACAACGCGGTTAGCCCTACACAACCGTACTGTCAGAAAAAAAGGTTGTAGATGACGAGTTTTTTTAGTCGAAATTCTCCAACAAAATCATCAAAAACTTGATCTAAGTTGGGGTCGCTGTCCTTGGTAAATATCAGCAATTCCGCTGCGTTACAGTCAATAAATAAGCAGGAATGGTTTCATTCGCCTCAACTCAAGTTGAACTTGAATTATTTTCCGTAACTTAAAGTCCCTCTTGCTTCACCTCATCGCCTCATTCATCTATTATGAAGATGAAGGGAGGGAACGGACATGACAGACAAAAAGATCATTTATTATCTCATCTGTAACAGAATCTTGGGCAAAGAAGAAAATGGCTTATTTTTCCTTTTCGAAAAAGGTGAGTGGCTGGAGGATAAGAAGAGCGTCATCCTCGATTATCTCCACGGTTATGACCCGAATGATACTTCTCCTTATGGAATGTACAACATGGACATCATGGACAAGATCGACGAGATCGATGAGGAGAGGGCTCTTCAGATCATGAAGGAACAGACGCCTCAGTAATGTCCCGAAAAAGTCGCCCCCGTTTTTGTATCTTTAGATTGAGAGATACATAGAAGGGGGCGTTATCATGAAAGAGTTTATTAGAATCGAATATATGTTACACAGCTGCCCGCAGATCGATCCTTGCGACGAGAGATTTCCGCTCGTTTCTGAAGACGTTCTGGAGAGGGAGAGGAAGAAGATCGGGAAGGGAAATGATTTTGGTTTCTTTCCTAATGTCAGTTTGACTGATGATGTTCAATGGTTTGTTGAATTCTACTTTATAGCCCCTCACAGTTATAGAAGATTCATTGTTATGGAAGGGCAAAGGATGCCCTTGGATGATCTGTTGGATTTGCTGTCTTTTACTAGAAGCTCCGGCCTGTTTTATATCGATCATTTTGATTTAAAGAAATTTATCAGAAAGGTCAATGATGTATTTCCTTCGTGGCATGTAGGAGATTTTGATAGCCTTGATGCCGGAATGATGATCGAGCATATATATTTCGCAAGTCACAGATCAGGTGCAAGGGAGATCTTATATAAAGCAGGTCTTGATTATATAGCTTGGAATTTACACGAGATCAGAGTGAATGATCTTATCGGCAATTCTCCTGAAGAGATCATCTCACCTGATATGTCTCTCAAACTTCTCCGTATTCTTAATGATTGGCCACTGGTTACTGAATTATATAGTGTGGAGAAGAAAGAACGTTGCATAGGGATCTATAATAAGTTCAATTCCTACATTGGTCAGGAATTGCCGTCTTATGCTCAATGGAAATATCTGGAGAGATTGTACGTGAACGGCACTTTCGGAGGAAAGCCTTTTAAGAGATCTCTTTATAACAGATTACGCTCTGCACTTTTAGAGAAAACTCTTAATGACTATGAGAAGTATTTTGAACTTCTAGATCAGATTCCTTCCAGAAGGAGGAGAAGGCTTCCTGATGCGTATGATATCGACGGTGAAGTTGACAATATGAATAAGTACCTTGAGTCGAAGGATAAGATTCGTAAGTATGGATCAACTGAGCGCGAGAGATATGAATTCCGCGATAAAGATTATTCGGTCATTCTTCCGGATACTGTCAGTGATATCTATGACGAGGCGTGCTCACAGAAGAACTGCCTGATGGACTTAGTTGATGATTATCTTGACGGTAAGACCACAATTCTTTTCCTGCGCAAGACAGGGGAGGAAGGTAAGTCGTTCGTGACAATGGAGATCCGCGATGATGAGATAGTTCAAGTCTATAAGTGGTGTAATTACTATCCTGAGCCTGCCGTCTATGACTTCCTAGAAGTCTATTCGAAAAAAAGAGGATTCATCTACGATCTCGAGAAACTTATCGATACTGGCGAATGCTTCAAGGAATTGAAGGATTATGTTGAAAAGCATACGGCAGACCCGTTGAATAAGCTGGCATCATGATATAATCCTTCGTATGGGACTGCTTGATAAAGACATCAGAGAACCGCTGTTCTGGTATTTCGAAGAGAAGTACGGGATGGTGAGATTTTTCGAAGAGAAGGACATAGGGAAGTCGCGGGCGGATGTTATGCTCGTGACCATAGATTCTTTGATCGGGATCGAGATAAAGAGCGATGCAGATTCTTATGTCAGGCTCAAAAGTCAGGTGCGCGATTATAACAAGTTCTTTGACATCAATTATGTTGTTGTCGGTAAGAGCCACGCGAAGCACATCGAGGAGCACGTGCCGCCGTTCTGGGGGATCGTGTCGTGCTACAGGGGCGAGGACGATCTTGTGTTCGAACTGGTGAGGATGCCGCAGCCGAATCCGAAGGTGAAGATGGAGCATAAACTGAGCCTTTTGTGGAGGCGCGAACTCGACACGATCGGTGCTGAATGTCTCAGGTATAAATACACTCATCTGAACAAGATGCAGCTTCGCAAAAAGATGATAGAAGCAATCGACAAAGACAGGCTTGATAGGCTTATTTCAAGGGAGTTATTCAACAGGGATTACACGACGATCTGAGTGCGTAAATACTTCGTGAATAGGGGCTCTAATAAAACAACAGAAGTTGGGTGATGATATGACCAGAGTTTTCATAACGGGCGATACCCATTCGACGATCGATTGGGAGAAACTCAACACAACAAGATTTCCGGTTCAGAAAGATCTTACTAAAGAGGATCTTGTGATCATCGCGGGCGATTTCGGCGGCATTTGGGACGGTTCGAAGTCTGATGATTACGTCTTGAATACATACGATTCCAGGAACTTCACGACACTGTTTGTCGACGGTAATCATGAGAACTTTGACCTGCTGAATTCTTATCCTGTCGAAGACTTCCATGGAGGGAAAGTGCACAGGATCAGGGACTCTGTCTATCATCTGATGAGAGGGCAGGTCTATGACTTCGGCGGGAAGTCTTTCTTCACTTTCGGAGGCGCCAGATCTACTGACAGGATCTATCGAAAAGAAGGCGTGTCGTGGTGGCCTCAGGAGATACCTAATGAGGAAGAGATGAAAGAAGCCGAGAAGAATCTCGCAAAAGTAGATAATAAGGTGAACTATGTCATCACTCACTGCTGTCCGAAGGCTGCATTGTTCGACCTGAGCCGTTATGTTTTTTACGAACCCGACAAAGTGAATACGTTTCTCGATCACCTGATATCAGACCAGAACCTGCAGTTCGATAAATGGTTTTTCGGACACTATCATGAGGACCTCAGATTCGGTCCGTGGAATATGCTCTATCAGACTATCGAAGAGATCGATCTTTCCTGAGAATTTCAAAAGGGATGCCCCTAGTGACTTAGATCACTTTTGAGACATCCCTTCTTTTAAGGGGTTATTCTTCGTCTTTCGTCAGCTTATCCAAGATATCCGAAAGAGTCTGCTTTTCATCGTCTGATAATCTTCCGAAGTAATCATCAAGGAACGACTCTCGCTCGCTTCTGATCTCTTCGGCTCTCACAGAACCCATCTCCGTCAGCTTGAGAACGGTTGCTCTCTTGTCATTCGGGTCGATGATCCTGACGAGGTATCC
>JAGCGE010000217.1 GCA_017649745.1 Clostridiales bacterium
AGACTTCGTCATAAGACACAGGTATTCTTCAATCCTTTGAATGATCACATCTGTTCGAGGATCGAGCATGTCATCTATGTTAATTACATCGCATCGATCATTGGACGAGCACTTAATCTTAATACAGATCTTATCCAGGCGATCGCTATGGGCCATGATATCGGACATGCTCCGTTCGGACACTCAGGAGAGAGAGTTCTTGATAAGTGTATTAGAGGTGTTGATGAGACGATGTTTTTCGAGCACGAACAGCAGAGTCTTAGAGTTCTGGATGTTCTGGAAGAACATTCCAAGGGAAACTTCGGACTTAATATCAGTTTCGAAGTAAGAGACGGTATCGTGTCACACTGCGGTGAGACATATGACGAGAGAGCTCTTAAGCCGTTTAGGGACAAACCGACAGAGTCTATCGTCAATAAAGGGAAGAAAGACAGGACACCTCCTGCTACTCTTGAGGGATGTGTTGTCAGATTTGCCGACAAGATCGCTTATGTCGGCCGTGATATGGAAGACGCGCTGAGAGCAGGATTTATCAATAATGATTATCTGCCTTCAGAAGTTAAGAACAGACTTGGAAATACCAATTCCGAAGTTATCAATACGCTCGTCGGAGATATCATACATAACTCGCTTGATAAAGACGAGATCAGAATGTCAGATGCGACATTCGAAGCGATGAACGAATTTTTGAATAAGAATGTTGAACAGATATATCTGTCTAAGAAGATCATGACGTATGAGAGAACTGTCACGACCACGATCGAGGCTCTTTTCGAGGCGTTTATGGAAGCTTCTGAAGATGAAGAGAAGTCTTTAAGGTCTACATCGAAGGTCATCAGAGACTTCGCTACCTACCTGAGAGAACATCCGGAGAAGGATGCTTCCAATGTCAGAAAGGTAGCAGATTATATATCGGGAATGACAGATACGTTCTGCACTCAGTGCTTTGAACAGCTGTTCAGGATCTGATGGAGGAAATAATGGATAACAAAGAATACGGCTTTTTCGCGATGGTCGACAGGATGCAGTATATAAATCGCTGGGGACTTATGCGTAATAGCAGGACTGAGAACATCAAGGAACACAGTTTTGATGTGGCACTCATAGCACATGCGCTTACGGTCATTCATAATGAGAATAATAAGGACAGCAAGCTCAATCCTTATAAGGTTCAGGCTTATGCACTTTATCATGACTGCACGGAGATAATTACCGGAGATCTGCCTACACCTATAAAGTATAAGAATGACATAATTAAGAAGGCATATAAGGAAGTCGAGCAGGAAGCTGCAGAAACTTTGTCGAGTCTTCTTCCTGAGTTTATGCAGGATGAGTATCTTGAACTTCTTGCTCCGAAGCAGGAAACAGAGGAAGATAAGCTCATACATAAGCTTGTTAAGGCGGCTGACAGGATATCCGCATATCTTAAGTGTATCTCTGAAGAGAACTTCGGTAATAGGGAGTTCGTAAGTGCAAAGGAAGAGATATATAAGACGATAATGAACATCGATCTTCCTGAGGTAAGATATTTTATGGAGAAGTTTGTTCCGGCATACGGAATGACGTTGGATGAGATAAGCAAATGAAGAAACACAACAGTCTGGGTTATTTATTGGCGGCAGCAGGAACGATCCTTTTTGCCGTGATAACAGCATTCGTATTTGGAGTACTCTTAAGACCTGTGAATACGACTCCTCTCGGTAATGAAGGCGAGGAGATCGTTCAAAGGACGATCGAGATCACTAATAACGGAGCTGATTCCGAATCGATAGTAAAGAAGATCGACAGTGGTTTATTAAGTGTCGGTGACTATGTCGCAACTTCTTTCACGGGTTCAGACTACCTTCTTCTGAGTAAAGATGATTCTGAATTTGCTAAAGATCTCTCATATGTTGTATATGGAAATTATGATGAAGCATCGGATATTGCTGATGAACTTAAAGATGTTTCCCGTAAATATATGATCGATAAACTTTTGGGAGCAGAAGATCCGGATTATGCATTTACGGAAAAACTCGAGAGTACAACGGGAAGCAGGATCAATTCCTGCGAGATAACAAAACCGCTCGAGAGCGACAGCGGTTATACGATTGGAATAAGACAGGTTGAAGGATACTGTGATATCGACGGTGATGAAGTCAGAACTGACTTCTACGTTGACGGTGTCATCTATCAGGCTACGATCAAATATGATGAAGAGTCTGCAGATAAGTTTAAAGTTTCATGGGATACATCCGGAGTAACAGAGGGACTTCATGAAGTTAAGATCCTTCTTAGATCTTCAGATGGAAGAGGCTTTGTAGCTGCAGGTGGTGAAGTGTTGATCCCTCACTGTATGCAGATAGCTGATAACGGCGTATCAATCGGTACGCTTTCTGAAGGAACGGATAGTTCCTGGTATGCACTTTTTGTCGATGAGGGAGACTGCTATGTCAACTTTGTCGAGCTTTCAGGTGATATCAAGGTAAGTCTTTATGATATCTACGGTGAGCATATCGGAACTAACGATATGAAGCACACTTCTTATGAAGTATTAAGAGGAAGAGCTCAGGATATTCCTACTATCGAAGAGGATACGGGAATAGATGGACTTACGAGTGTCTACTATGTTCTTGTCAGTAGACCGGATCCTGAGACTGATCTAACAGATGATACTGCTGACACTGATCTACCTGATAAGCCTCTTGTAACATATACGATGGTTCAAAGCCCAAATGTTGCGAAATATGACGGCAAGGTCTATGCGGTAAACAATTGTGATCTCGCACTTCCAACGCCTATCCCGATCGATGGTAACGAGAATAACTTTTCTGATCGCGAGGTAAAGCTTACTGATATAAACGGCAATGAAACTACAATGACTGTAGGCGAATTGTCATTCCTGCCGATCAACGGATTCCTTAACGAATTCACTTTGAAAGATTTTGCAAGGGATGAAGAGATCAAGCTCTGTCCTAAGTTTAAGGATACGGAGCAGTATTACGGTCTTTACTGTGACGGCAATCATGACACGATTTGTGTTGAGGCACTTCCTCTTGAAGGTTACGCCGCTACGCTGACGATCACATGCACTTCTTCTATAGGTACCAGTGAAGTTCAGCCGGGACAAAGTATCGCTCTTGTACCTGGCGAGAATAAGATCGAAGTTACCGTTAATTCGTTTACGGGAACTACAAGGAATTACGATATCTTCATACTTAACGGAGAAGATAAGGAAGGATTTAAGTCGTCATGTCTTAAGAATTTCCCGACCTCATACTACAGCGGTCTTTGGCTGCTCCATTCTCTGCATCCGAATTATACGTTTAAAGCATATAATACGGGACTTGATTACTACACCGTATTAGATAACGAAGATAATGCAGACAGAAGTCTTGCAAGTGATTATTCACATCCGAACTGGGTCGTGGATTCTAGCCCTGTATACGACGGAGGTGGTTGGAGAACAGCCAAGAATGAAGTTGTTTCATACTTCCTTGATCCTCGTAACTTCCTTTCGCCTAAGTCTATTTTCTCGTTTGAGCTCTTATCGTTTGATCCGTCGGCTCAGACTGTCGAGGGTGTTCAGTCCATGATAAAGGGAAGCTTTATGGATGATCCTTCTATCGATTATGCGACGATCATCTACAACGCAGGTCAGACGGCTAATGTCTCACCATACTTCCTCGCGAGCAGGATCTTGCAGGAGATGGGTTATCAGGGACAGTCACTTCTCTGTCACGGAACTCTTCCGGGATATGAAGGTTACTATAATTTCTATAATATCGGTTCCACACCTGATCCTAGCATTGAAAACGGTGCCCTTATTAACGGTGCCAAGTATGCGATGTGGGGTAAGGATCCTGACGGTAAGGAGATCACCGATGAGGAGAAAGAACTCATGCTTCCATGGGATTCCGTTGATAAAGCTATCACAGGCGGTGCGCTTTGGATTGCTTCAAGATACACAACGGCAGGCCAGGATACGCTCTATTTCCAGAAATTCGATGTTATTGATAATGACGATGGACTTTATCAGCACCAGTATGCTCAGAATATCTCCATGGCTTATAGCGAAGGTCTGAGATATTTCGACAGTTATGCTTCTATCGGCATGGTAGACCAGTCATTCGTCTTTGTTATTCCTGTATATAACAACATGCCGGAGGATTACGGATACCTTCCTGACCCATAGTGTTGTATAATTAATTGTTATTCTTATGATCAGAGGGGACTTGAAGATGAGCTTTAGAAGGACTACAGCTTTAATAATGCTGGTATCTCTTCTCTTTGTATTTATTTTGCCGTCTTCCAAGGCCAATGCTGTCGTAAGCATTGATGTTTATCTTGAAACAGAGAATTCTCCTGTTAATATCGGTGACATCCTGACAGTTCGCGTACTTGTCGGCAGAATGCCTCACATAACGGAGTTTTCGAATATCAAGATCCAGTATGATACTGTTTCCATGAGTTATATGTCTTATTCCTCATGCACGGATCTTCCTGATACTTTCTCCGTATCCTGCGAGAATGTCAATGATTCAGGCGTGGTGACCCTTAACGGTAAGGATGAAGTTGTTCAGGATTATTTGAATGAACATAAGGATGATGAGGATGAATTCGAAGATATATCTTTTTCATCTGACGGACCTGTTGCTATCGCGACATTGAAATTCAGAGTTAAGACAACATCATTTGATACGCTGACGTTCAGTATAAATGATGATATGACGTTCATTAACAGTAACTATGAGACAGTTGACGGTAATCCGGCTTCGAACTTTATCGTTCCTGTAACTTCCGATGTATCAAGTGATTCGAGTCTTGCACTTATCAAGATCGACGGAACTCAGCTTGCAGATTTTAAGCCGGATTCGTTTGACTATGCTTATTTAGTAAGTAAGGATACGACGGAAGTTAATATTGAATTTGAACCCGGCAATTCACTTTCGAGTGTCGCAGTCTCTGATACGAAACTGACATTCGGTAATAATACGATAAATATTGTAGTTACTGCTCAGGACGGCATTACGATGTCGCAATACAAGATCGTTGTTACGAGACCTAATTCACTTGCGACTGAGAATATCGGTTTCATCGATAACAAAGGAAATATGTTCTCGTTTGTTAATCTTCCTGAAGAGATCGAATTGCCTTCGGATTTTTCTCCGTCAACTATTGTGATCAATGGAACAGAGGTTCCTTGTTATAGGACTGAAGGTGTTTCTCAAGTACTTCTTTATGTGATAGATAAGGACGGACAGACAGGCTTTAGGCTCTACTATCCGACAGACAATAAAGTAGTACCTTATGATACCGACAAAACGATAATCAAGAAGAGCATGATCTTTACGATCGAGAGTGTTCCTGAGAGAACCAAGATACCTGAGGGTTTTACTCCGGTCAGGTTCAAGTGTAATTCAAAAGTGTACGACGGATTCGTTAATGAAGCAGGCGAGATAATTGCTTATTTGGAGAGTGAGAACGGTACTACAGGGTTCTATCTCTATGATTCCGACACACAGACATTTACGGAATATCATGCAAAGAAAGAGGGCGTGGACAAGGTCTATATGTTCCTTTTCCATGTATGCCTTGGTGTAGCGATCTTCGAGTCGATCGCCATAGTCGTGATCGTTTATGTAATCAGAAGATTCCGTAAAGAGAGAGTCAATCCGAGGCCAAGAAGGGTATAACGATGGGTTCGGATAAACAGGTCAAGAACAGCAAGACACGAGAGATCGTGATGTATCTAGTATGCGGCGCTTTTACAACTGCCGTAAATCTTCTGAGCTTCGCTATTTTTGATTACTTCGTGAAAGCGGAGTTCTATGTGACCTTGCTTTACTGGAGATTCGACCTGCTCCTTCTTCTTAATAATTCTATAGCATGGATCCTGGCAGTCATAAGTGCATTTGTAACGAACAGACTCCTGGTCTTCCATTCGAACGGCAGCGTGATAAAGGAATTCCTGACGTTTACCGCGTCCAGGATCATTACGTTTCTCGTATTTGAAGTCGGAACGTTCGCTCTTTTCGTTATGATATGCGAAAACGTTTTCGGACTTCCGAAGGACGACGTATTCTTCTCAATATTCGGCTACGATGTGACATATCTTTTTACCGTAAAGATCATTAACTCTATCTTGGTAGTTATAGTAAACTATGTCCTGAGTAAATTATTCATATTTAAAGTAACTAAAGAAGGCGATGACAATGGCAACAAAGACACCTGAGCTACTCGAAAACGCTCTGAAATTCGGGATCAATCTGGGATTGGACAGGATGAATAAACTCCTGGATCTTCTCGGCGATCCACATAAGGATCTTAAAGTGGTCCATGTAGCGGGCACAAACGGCAAGGGATCTGTTGTCATGACATTATCTTCAATACTCGCATACAGCGGGAAAAAGGTCGGTATCTTCACGTCTCCTTTTCTCGAGCGTTTCACGGAGAGGATAAGGATCTGGAACGGAAGGGATGATCTTCTTAAGTTCATCGAAGACGATTCCACAGGTGAGATAGATGATGAGAGCCTTAACAGATACCTGGATATGGCTAAGGCAGCTATCGAAAAAATGGTCGAAGAAGGCTATGAGAATCCGACGGAATTCGAGATCATAACGGCTGTCGCTTTCCTCTGGTTTAAGGAACAGCAGATAGATATCGCGGTCCTTGAGACAGGACTTGGAGGACGACTTGATTCAACTAATGTAATGGATAAGCCGCTTCTTACTGTCATAACTGCGATCGGTCTTGATCATACTGATATCCTTGGTGATACGGTCGGTAAGATCGCATCTGAGAAAGCGGGAATATTCAAAAATGGTGTCGATGCTATTGTTTTCGAGCCGGAGAATATGATCCTTACTGAAGAAGAACGGAAGGAAGTTAAGAAGACTCTTATCAGAGAAGCAGAGGAGAAGGGTGCGAAGATCTCTTTCAGCAGACCGACGGATCCTTGTATCGAATATCTGAAGGAAGGACCGATGAGGTTCAGCTGCAAGGAATACGGTGAGATCACGACGACTCTTCTCGGCGATCACCAGGTAAATAATATCGTTCTTGCGGCTGACTGCGCGAAGGCGTTGGGTGTCGGAAAGAAAGATATAGTAAGCGGAATCGAGCTTACAAGATGGAAGGGAAGAGTTGAGTTCTTAAGCTCTGAACCTACTGTCATCATGGACGGCGGACATAATCCGCAGGGATTGAAGAGTCTTTCGGATGCTCTGAGAACTATCTGTAAGGGAAAACTTCTTGAGACGGATGTTCGACTTCTCATTGGAGTCATGGCGGATAAGGATGTCGAGAATATGATCGGTATCTTAAGTAAGTCAGGCGTCAGATTCACGGAGGTCTATGCGACGACCGTGGACAACAAGCGCAGTATGAAAGGTTCTGAACTTTGTAATAGGATCAAACTTGTGTATAATGATTTAGTTGATTCGAAGGCCTTTGACGATGCCAAAAGTGCTGCGGAATATGCGCTTTCGAAGTCACTAAAGGATAATAAGCCAATGCTCGTTACAGGATCGCTGTATCTTTGTGGCGAAGTCAGAGGCAAGTTAAAGGAAATATTGAAGGAGTACAGGGCATGAACGATTATCAGCAACTTGCTATGTCGATATCAGCTATCACAGAGGAAGATCTTATCCTCTTTAAGGTCTCGGCTGACGAGAAGGCACACATAGTCGGACAGTTTAACAGAGCGCTTATCAATGCTAAGCAGGACGGAACGGACGTTGCTCAGATATTCCTTAAACCGCTTATCGCTAAATACTCGACATGGGGTGACGCTGCTTTGGTATTCGGTCTTTGCCTTGCAAGAGAATACCAGTTCAAGAGAGCAGAGGAGAGCCTCGAGTTCGCGATCAATAATGTGCTCAGTACAGAGATCAATCTCCAGATCGCGCAGGAAGCACTCCGAATGGTAAGAGAAGATGCGAAGAATCCTGTCCCACTCGTTAAGAATCCTAATGAGATGCAGGAGAAGGGATCCATGGTATCCGAGATGGGTGCTGTCGGCGACAGAAGAGGAATGCAGGCTCCGATCCTCATGAGAGCATCAAAAAATCCTGCTAAGGCTCAGATGGCTTCCGATAAGGAAAGACGCGAGATCATGATGCGCGCAGCTTCCTCTAACGGAGAGCTTCCAGATGACGATATCATGGTAGATATCCCGTCTACTCCTCAAGAGAGAGTTAAGCTCACAGTAAGGATCATCGTGGGAGTTCTTGGAGTTGCTGCACTTATCTGCATCATCTATTTCCTCATCATTCCTGCCGTTACTAAGGTCAAGAATTCTGATGATACCAAGGATCGTCTCGATTACCTGACTCAGAAGCTCGGCGAGAACAAGGATGATCCTGAAGTTAATGCCATCCTTGATGACTATATCAAGAAGTTCGACATCGATCTTAATGCTACTGAAGCTACTGATGGTACAGACGCAACAGAGACTACGCCTGAGACTACCGAAGCTACTACTGAAGCAACTGAGGCAACAACTACTGAAGCTCCGCTCGAGCCGTCTTTTGCAACAGATGCAACAAGTGAGGAAACATCAGCCGACGAGACATCTTCTGATGAGACTTCCGCAGATGAGACATCCGAGGAGACAGCACCTGAGGAAACCTGATTAGTCAGTTGCATAAAAACTTCAGACAATAATCGCTAATGTTGGCTAAAAAACCAAACGCTTTTCGGATGCTTATGAACATCTGATGCTGTAAAATACCAATAGACCACGACTTCGTAGGGAGGTTCACCATGAAATACATAAGCACAAGAGGATATGAAGGTAAGTTTTCTGCAAGCGAAGCTATCGTTAAGGGTATCGCACCTGACGGAGGACTTTTCGTACCTGAATCAATTCCGGTCCTTTCCAAGGATGAGATCGAAGAAATGATGAACATGGAGTTTTATCAGATCTCCGCCAGAGTCATCTCCAAGTTCCTTGAAGATTTCACGGAAGCTGAGCTCCTCGATTACACTAGAGCAGCTTATGACCCTGAGAAGTGGGAAGAGAAGGTTGTTCCGCTCGTTCAGCTCAATCAGTACAACGATCGTGAATATATCCTCGAGCTCTGGCATGGTCCTACGGCAGCATTTAAGGACGTTGCTCTTCAGCTCTTGCCACACCTTATGACAGCTTCAGTTCGTAAGACAGGCGAGTCATCCAAGATCTGTATCTTAACAGCTACATCAGGTGATACGGGTAAGGCAGCTCTCGAAGGATTTAAGGACCTTCCTGGAACAGAGATCATCGTATTCTATCCTTCTGACGGAGTATCCGAAGCTCAGAAACTCCAGATGATCACAACGACAGGTGACAATACACACGTTATCGCAGTTAACGGTTGCTTCGACGATGCACAGACAGGCGTTAAGAATATCTTCGCTGATCAGTCTTTCGCTGAGCTTCTCGCATCCAACAACGTTAAGCTCTCATCCGCTAACTCCATCAACTGGGGCCGTCTCGTACCTCAGATCGCATATTATGTTTATTCCTATGTTGACCTTCTCCGAAAAGAGAAAATCACTATGGGCGAAGAGATCAATGTAGTAGTTCCGACAGGTAACTTCGGTAACATCCTTGCTGCTTGGTACGCTAAGAACATGGGTATCCCGGTTCACAGACTTATCTGCGCATCCAACAAGAACAAGGTTCTCTGCGACTTCTTCGCATCCGGTACATATGACAGAAGAAGAGAGTTCTTCAAGACGAATTCTCCTTCAATGGACATCCTCATCTCATCTAACCTTGAGAGACTTCTTTTCGAGGTATCAGGTAAGGATTCCTCTAAGGTTGCTTCATGGATGAAGGATCTTAATGAGAAGGGTGTATATAGCGTTGATCCTAAGACACTTAAGTCCTTGCAGCGTCAGTTCGTCGGCGGATTTGCAGATGAGACAGGTATCACGAAGACTATCATCGATGTCTATGACAGAACAGATAACGTTATCGATACACATACAGCTGTCGGCTTTAATATCTATAACAGATATCACCAGCGTTCCAACGATGAGACAAAGACAGTTTATGCTTCTACTGCTTCGCCGTTCAAGTTCGCTCCTGCAGTAATGGATGCTCTCAGAGGCGCTGGCTACAGCAACGGCCGTTCCAACGAGACGATCATTAATGAACTTTCTGAGGAAAGTGGAATCGAGATCCCTGCAACACTTAAGGATATCGCTAAGCGTGAGATCCGCCATAATACAGTGATCGAGAAGGATCAGATGCTCGATACGGTTAAGAACATTCTTATCGGGTGACAAAATACTGATATTTATTTTCGAGCAGTAATAGGAAAATTCATGCCCTCCTATGTTAAAATAATTTAAGCATTGGAAAATGCTAAATATTTTAATCAGGGAGGGCAATACTATGCCGCAAAACACACTTATTTTTGTAGGTATCGGTGCAGTTGTATTACTGTTCTTGCTGATAATCATCTTCACAAGCTACGTAAAAGCTCCACCGAACAAAGCGTACATCATTACGGGTCTTAAGAGACATCCGAAGATCTTGATCGGTAAGGCTGGCTTGAAGCTTCCTTTCCTCGAGAGAAAAGACGAACTTTTGGTAGAGCAGCTTTCTATAGATATTAAGACAGGCGACTTCGTACCAACAGCAGACTTCATCGGTGTTAACATCGACGCAGTTGCAAAAGTTCAGATCAGAACCGATGAGGAAGGTATCAAGCTCGCTATGAAGAACTTCCTCAACATGAACAGCCAGCAGATCAATGCTCAGCTCGTTGACTCACTCCAAGGTAACATGCGTGAGATCATCGGTACGATCACATTGAAGGAACTCTGCAACGACAGAAAGTCTTTCGGTGATCAGGTTCAGGAGAAGGCTCAGGTTGATATGAACAACCTCGGTATCCAGATCATCTCTTGTAACATCCAGCACGTTGAGGATAAGAACGACCTCATCACAGCCCTTGGTCAGGACAACATGGCTACGATCCAGAAGTCAGCAAGCATCGCTAAGGCTAACGCAGAGCGTGATATCGCTATCGCACAGGCTGAGGCTTTCAAGGAAGCTAATGATGCTAAGGTTGCTTCTGAGACAGAGATCGCTATCAAGCAGAACGAACTCTCCATCAAGAAGTCCGAACTCCAGGTTGTACAGGATACAAAGAGAGCTGAGGCTGATGCAGCTTATAAGATCCAGGAGCAGGCACAGCGTAAATCTATCGAAGTTGCTAATACTGAGGCAGATATCGCTAAGCAGGAAAAGGCTGTCGAGCTCAAGATGAAAGAAGCTCAGGTTCGTGAGCAGGCTTTGGACGCTGAGATCAAGAAGGCAGCAGATGCTGAGAAGTATCGTCAGCAGCAAATGGCAGACGTCGCTCTTTATAAGAGACAGAAAGAAGCTGAGGCTCGTAAGTACGAACTCGCACAGCAGGCTGAAGCTAAGAAGATCCAGGCAGAAGCTGATCTTGTTGCAATGCAGAAGGAAGCTGAAGGTATCCGTGCTAGAGGTGAAGCTGAAGCTGATGCAATCCGCGCTAAGGCAGAGGCTGAGGCTATCGGTATCGACAAGAAAGCTGAAGCTATGCAGAAGTACGGCGAAGCAGCTGTCATCGAGATGCTCTGTAAGATGTATCCTCTCGTTGCAGAGGCAATCGCTAAGCCACTTGCAAACATCGATTCTATTACGATGTATGGCGAAGGCAATACAGCTAAGATGACAGAGGATATCACAAAGTCATTCAAGCAGACGATCGATGGTATCGGTGACAGCCTTGGTATCAACCTCGGTTCAGTTATCGGTAGCTTCGCAGGCACAAAGCTCGCAGGTTCAACAAATTTCGGTCTTGGAACAGCTCAGAATGATGCTAACAAGGCTTCCGTAGAGCAGGCTTTGGAGAAGATCGCTAAGAAGTGCGACGCATCAAACACAAAGAATGTTATCAATAACGATGTTGTCGATAACAACAAGGCAGACGAGGGAGACAATAAGGCAGTAGATACAGATAACGAATAATTACTGCACTTCCTATAATTGCTGAGGGTCACCGCTTAACAGGCGGTGGCCCTTATTTATGTTGTATAATATAAATGTTCATTAAGTAGCCGCTGAGAAAATGGGGAGAACATATATGAAGAAGGCATTTAAGACAGCAACTGCTCTGTTATTGGTTCTTGCTCTGTTAGGTGGATGCACATCGAATACTCATAAAAGGGAAGATGATGATTCTAAAGGTCATCCTGATATATATCAAGAGACTACAAAGCCCACTGCGATAGATCCTTATTCTACTCCGTCTCCTGTTGAAACATGGGCACCATACGAGTATGAGTCCTTGGTAAACACGATCGAACCCGTCGAAGGGAACGAGAAGATTTTCGATAATCTGTCGGATATTCCTGAAGGTCAATCTATTTATGATACTGCCTATCTGGATTTTGCATTTAATTCGTTTAAGGCCTGCTGTACTGATAGGGATGAGAATATCCTTATATCTCCGGCATCACTCTTATTTTCAATGGAACTTTCTGCAAGTGGTGCAAATGGAGAAACGCTTGATGAGATCAATGCTGTTTTGTTTCCGGGATTAAGTAATGAGGAAGCAGCAAGTTATGCTACTTCATATTACGAGAAGTTAAATATGTTAAGTGAAGGTCATCTCATGATAGCTAATGGTGCTTTTATCAATTCTGAATATGGAGATTCCGTATATCAGGATTATCTGGACTTTGTTCAACAACGATATGGCGCGCAGATCCAAACGGTTGATAGCAGCCCTGAATCAGTTGATCTGATCAACAGGTGGGTTTCGTGGAATACCCGAGATAAGATTCCTGAGATAGTAAACGAAATAGATCCATCACAGGTTATGCTCTTGGTTAATGCTTTGACTTTCGAAAGCGGATGGATGTCAGTGAATGATGTCGAAGAAGGGATTTTTTACAATTCGCTTGGAGAATACGATGCTGTTACCTATGTAACATCTGAAGAATATGTATATAGTTCGACCCCAAAGGTACAAGGGTTTATTAAATACTATTCCGGTGGAGATTTTGCATTTGTGGGCATAAGTCCGTATGATACCAGTGTCAGTGCCAATGAGTTTATGCAGGACTTCACAGCTGATGATTATCGTGAATTCATAGACAATATTGAAAATGAGAAGTTTGATTGCATGTTACCTGAATTCTCATATGATTATTCAAACGATGACTTTGTGGGAATCTTCGATGATATGGGTGTGCATAAGGCTTTTATTCCGGGTGAAGCAGATTTCTCTAATACGGGCAATATTGATGGTATGTATTTATCAGCTGTTGTTCACAAAACATTTATTGAAGTAAATAGAGAAGGAACAAAGGTATCAGCAACTACAACGGTATCTAATCAAACGTATAGTGCTCCTCCTTCAGTATGTCTGGACCATCCGTTTGTCTATATGATAATTGACACTGAGACAATGGTTCCGCTTTTTATCGGGACAGTAAACAGCATTGATTATCAATTTCAAGGCTGATCATCTTACATCACTTTGAGGGTCACCGCTTAACAGGCGGTGGCCCTTATTTTTTCGAAAATGAAACCTTTTCGGGTCGGATGTTGATATATGTAGTAGATGGCTAGAAAAGGAGAACATACATGATAAAGAAGATAGGTTCAGCTGCCATGGCGGCAATGATGTTTATGGCAATCTTTACGGGATGTTCAGATACTACAAGTAATACACATCAGAATACAATGTCAGATGATCTGATGGTCGAACACGTCAATGGACAGGGGGTCTTTAATGATGTAGTCGATCTTTCTTTCGAAAAAGGGGTAGATGAGACAGGTTATATCGATTTTGTATTCAATGCATGTGGCAGTTGCTGTGAGAATAATGACGATAATGTCATGATCTCTCCGGCGTCTATTCTTTTCGCTCTGGAAATGGCGGGAGCAGGTGCAAACGGAAATACTCTTGATGAGATGAGTTCTGTACTTGTCCCTGGAGCTAGCAATGAGGAAGCATTGGGATTTGCGGCTGATTACTATCATGAGCTTCGTGATGATGGAAAGGATTATTTCACCTTATCAAACGGGATCTTCCTGAATGACAGTAAGGCTGATAAATTCTATAAGGATTATATCGAGTACATAAATATGAATTTCGATGCACAGACCGATATCCTTCCTTTCAATGATTCTGCTGTTGATAAGATCAACGAATGGGTCAATACAAATACTGATGGAATGATCCCATTTATCATCGAACAACTTGATGATCAGGATGCAGCAGTTATCGTTAATGCAATTACATTTAACGGTAAGTGGGAAAAGGAATATAGCGAAGATCATATTCGTGAGAATTATACTTTTACCAATGCAGCTGGTGAAGAAGAGACAGTAACACTTCTTACATCAACAGAAGGAGTTTACCTCGAGTCAGATAAGGCTACAGGTTTTATCAAGAACTATGATGGCGGCAAGTACGCACTTGTCGGAATCCTTCCTAAAGATGAGTCTCTCAACGGCAATGAGTTCCTTAGTGACTTCACTTCTGAAGATTATAAGAAGCTTCTTGCAAGTGCAAAATCGACAGAAGTAGCAGTCGGTATCCCTGAGTTTTCATACGATTACAGCAATGAGACTTTCGCAGATGTATTAGAGTCTCTTGGAATGAAGGATGCTTTTACTAAAGCAGCTGATTTCTCGAATATGAGCAAGGAAGAGCTTTATATCTCACGAGTTATCCACAAGACTCATATCGATCTTAACCGTGACGGCACGGAAGCAGCTGCTGCAACTGCAGTTGTTATGAGAGTAAAGGGCGTTTCAGAAGATATCATATCTTATGAGGTAATACTCAACAGACCATTTGCTTACATGATTGTTGATACAGAAACAGATACACCAATCTTTATCGGTTCAGTAAATTACGTAAATGAATAATGTTGATGTTAGGAGATGTTAATTATGATAAAGAAGTTTGGAGCAGCTGCAATGGCAGCAATGATGTTTATGACGATTCTTACAGGATGCGGTAAGACAACAACATTAAATAAGAAATCAGAGATCAAGACACTTCCTGGATCCGATTCAGATAATAAGGTATTTAGTGATGTTGTTAATCTCTCGTATGAGGAAGCTATCAATGATAACGGTTATATGGAATTTGTTTTCAATTCCTTTAAGGCGTGCAGCAGCACAGGAGAAGATGAAAACGTAATGATCTCACCGGCGTCTCTTCTCTTCGCATTGGAGATGGCAGGAGCAGGTGCTAACGGCACTACGCTGGATGAGATGAGCAATGTTCTTGTTCCTGGAGCAAGCAATGAGGAGGCTCTCGGATTCGCGATCGATTACTATAAGAATATGAGCAAGAGCGACAGCATCAATGTTGCAAACGGTGCATTCATTAACGAAGATTTCAAGGCTGCACTCTACGAGGATTATCTTGATTATGTAACTGACGGATTCGACGCTGAACTCAATGTTGTTCCGTTTACTGACAGTACTGTTGATGATATCAACTCATGGGTAGATGACAAGACTAACGGAATGATCCCTCAGATCGTAAATCAGCTTAATCCGGATACAAAGATGGTCCTTCTCAATGCGATCGCTTTCGAAAATAATTGGGCTGAGGAATATGATGATTATCAGGTTCAGGAAGATCAGAAGTTCACTAATTCCAAGGGTGAAAAAGAGGATTGCACACTTCTTTACTCCGGAGAGGGTGTTTACTTCGAAACTGACAAGGCTACGGGATTCATGAAGTATTATGAAGGAGATGAATATGCATTCGTAGCTGTTCTTCCTAAAGATACATCTGCAAACGCAAACGAGTTCATGCAGGATTTCAGTGCTGATGATTATATTAGCTTCATTAACAGCAGATCAAACGTAGATGTATATGCATATATTCCTGAATTCTCTTATGATTATACAAGAGAGGATATGTCGGATGTACTTAAAGGTATGGGAATGGAGCAGGCGTTTGACGAATCCTCAGCTGATTTCTCCAACATGTGCGACATTGATATGTATATCTCAAAGGTGATCCACAAGACTCATATTGAGGTGGATCGTGAAGGTACAAAGGCTGCAGCTGCTACTGCCGTTTATATGGATGCAGCATGCGCTGAGCCGGATGAACCAGTTGAGATCAAGGAAGTTCGCCTTGATAGACCATTTGCTTACATGATCGTTGATACAGAGACAGATACTCCTGTATTCATCGGTACAGTTAACAGCGTAGCATAATAACCAACCAAACCTAATACAATATACAACCCCCAAAAGAAGAGCGTGACGATAAGTCACGCTTTTTCTTTTGATGGATCATCCAAAATATTTTTTCAACTGG
>JAGCGE010000218.1 GCA_017649745.1 Clostridiales bacterium
ATGAAGCACGAGAAGATCAACATCCTCAACATGCTGATCGATTTCATTTCCGACTGCGCTCCTCTCATGGATAAGAAGGGTATAACCCCTCAGATAGATCTGCCGGAGCATTCCGTGTATGTCTTTTCGGACAGGAACGCCATCGACAGGATACTGCAGAACCTCATCACCAATTCGATCAGGTATTCTGCAGGCGATATATCCGTAAAGCTCGAAAAGACTAACGACGGGATCATCCTGTCAGTTGGAAATCCGATCCCTAAGGACAGCGAGCTCGATCCCGACAGGATGTTCAACAGATTCTATACAGGAGACAGCTCCAGAAGCACCGGCGGCACAGGCTTAGGTCTAGCAGTCGTAAAAGAACTCTCTGAAAAGCTCGGAGGCTCCGTAAAGGCACAAAGGGACGGCGATCAACTGACTGTTATGCTTACACTTCCTGAAGAGCACACATAACGTGTTCCTTTCCCCATTAGATAATTTAACCAATATTTACATTTATTAATAGAAACTGATACGCTCAGCAATTAAAATTAAAGTGTATTTTGGTGTTTTCGCTCAAGCTACTGGGGAAAGGTAAATATTGTGGATTTTCAGATAATAGTCGATTCATTTTTTTCGCCTACCTGTATCGTATCCGTCGAAAAAACAGAAAGCGGATACGGCGATATCCGTATTGTCGCAGTTAACAAGAAATATCTTTATATGATAGATCAGCGAAGGGGGTACGAAGCGGCCTTCACATCGGGAGCGCTATACACTGAGTATTTCCCGGAGAATCGAAGTTTCGAGGATATGTGTTATCGTGCGGCCGTTCTTAGGAAAGACTGCCATACATACGCTCATCTCGAAAAAGGTGACCTATGGTTTGATATCTATTCCATGCCATTGGATCATCAGGACGGAAACATCTTCTATTGTTCATATGTAGCTACGCCAAGTACAAATGCAGATGCGATCCTTGATGAGGTCAACTCATCCAGATCATCAAATGACGTACTAAAGACTTGTATTAAACTCCACAAAGCCAACAATCTTCAGGAAGCTTTGGAGAGCGTTATTTCCGATATCCGTAAGATCTGCCATGCTGAAGGCTGTACAGTCCTTCTTCTCAATTACGATGAGAAAAAGTATTCCATCCTGGCTACAGACTATATTCCGAACAGCTCGATCAAGCGTGTCACACAGTTTAAAGATTTTTATAAGATCGCCGCTTCCTGGGAGGATATGATCGGTGATGAAAGAGACTGCATTATCGTTAAGAACAAAGATGACATGGATTATATCAGCAAGATAAACAATCCGTGGTATCAGACTCTTGTTGAGGCAGGAGTTAATAGTGTAGTATTATTCCCTCTTCGTCAGGGCTCAGAATTACTGGGCTTCATCTGGGCTATCAATTTCGACACCGAGAAAGCCTTTAGGATCAAGGAAACACTTGAACTTACAACCTTCTTTGTTTCCTCTCATATCGCCAGATATAAAGTGCTCAACCGTCTTAAGGATATGAGTTATACGGACACTATGACCAAACTCCCTAACCGCTTTGCATGCACTGAATTAGTTTCAGAACTTGTTTCTCACAATGAGAGATTCGCAACTGTTTCGATCGATATCAATAACTTCAAGAGTATTAACGATACACTGGGATTTGATGCCGGAAATCAAGTATTGATCGAAGTAGCTGACAGATGGAAAGAGATCTCAGCCAACAACAAGTCGGAGATAATCACGCACCTGTCCAGAACAGGAGGAGATGAGTTCGTTCTGGTGATCAGCGGATATAACACCGAAAAGGAACTTAAAGGCACGATAACGCGTTACATAGATGCATTAAGCGAGAATCTTACTGTTGAAGGTATCGATCTGTTCGTAACCGCTAGTTTTGGATATGCAGAATATCCTACAGATGCCGACAACGCAGACGCACTTATGCTTCATGCTATAGCTGCGATGAACGAGATCAAGAAGGTCAACAGTAGCGAACACTGCTTAAGATTCACTCCTGAACTCGTAAAAGACGAACACCTGATCGAGATCGAGAATACTATAAGAAATGCTCTCGAAAACGAGACGGTCTACTTCAATCTTCAGCCTCAATATGACATGAACCATAAACTAAGAGGATTCGAAGCACTTGCCCGAATGAAAGACAGTAAGGGCAACATCGTAAGCCCTGGCGAGTTCATTCCTGTAGCTGAGAAAGTCGGTCTTATCGATCGCGTTGACGGTATGGTATTTAAAAAGGCGTGCGCGTTCTTCGGCGATCTGATAAGAAAGACAGGAGCAGATCTGACATTAAGTCTCAACGCTTCCGTCCGTCATCTGATGAAGAGCGATTTCATGGATGAGATAAAGGATCTCCTTAATACCAGCGGCCTTTCCGCAGACAGACTCGAGATCGAGATCACGGAATCCATCATGATCGATTCTTACGACAAGGCGCTTCAATGCCTCAGCGAACTTAAGGATATGGGAATGCAGATAGCTATAGACGATTTCGGAACAGGTTATTCGTCGCTGAGTTACCTGCACAGATTCCCTGCTAACCTTTTGAAGATCGACAAGTCATTTATCGACAAGATGAATACAAGTGATTCATCAAGACAGTATGTCGCTTCGATCATATCGATCGGTCACATCATGGGATTTGACGTTATTTCAGAAGGTGTTGAAGAACCTGATCAGCTTGAGGTATTGAAAAATATCGGCTGCGATTACGTTCAGGGATTTATCTGGGGACGTCCTATGTCCGCCGATGATGCTGCAAAACTTGTTAATGATATAGAAGGAAACACGGAGGGTTAAAATGGATCTGCAAAATCTGGTAGACAGCTATGAACCTATGTCATGCATAATCTCCGTTCAGGTGTTCCCTGACGGAAATTACGGAAACATAAGAATAGTCTGCGGTAACAAGGCTTATATTGCTTCCATCGAAAGCCCGGATAATATCGCGTTTTCGCAGATGCTGAAAAATGAGTTTATACCTAACTCGCCTTATGAGAAATATATTCCGAAGGATCTTAATTTTGAAGATGCTGTATACAGATGTGCAGTATTGAAAAAGCCTTTCCACGCTTTTATACATCCGGAAAGATATCCTTTCTGGGTAGATATGTATCTGATGCCTATCGCAGCAGATAAAGATGACACATATTATCTTGTATATTCTCAGGATCTTACTACTGAGATCGACACTGAGAGCATGTCACATATTGAATCTTCAGTTGCTACAGCGGTTCTCGAGACTTGCATCAAACTTCGCGGAACTGATGATTTCAAGCACACAATGGACGAAGTAATTAAAGACATCCAGATGCAGTGTGAAGCTGACAAGATCTGCTTGATATTGATCGACAAACAGATGCGCAAATATTCGATCCTAAGTGAAGCGGCAGGATCACCAATAGCTGACTATCCTGTTGAGGATTATCTGCGCGGCACTTACGATGACTTTTTCGAGATCATAGATACATGGGAAGATACGATAGCAGGAAGTACTTGCCTTATCATTCAAAACGAGAGGGATATGGAAGTTCTCGACGAGCGCAATCACGAGTGGTGTGAGTCGCTCAAGAAAGTCGATGTTAACAGTATCGTGCTTTATCCTCTCATTTATAATAATGAGACGCTGGGCTACATTTGGGCGATCAATTTCAATACAGAAAACACGATGAGGATAAGATCGATCCTTGAGGTATCAACTTATTTCATCGCTTCCGAGATCGCCAATCATAAGCTTCTGGATCAGCTTAAGATCATGGGTTCTTTCGACATGCTGACAGGCGTTAAGAACAGAAATGCCATGAACCAGAGAGTGGACAAGATAGTTGCAGGAGAAGAGGAACTTCCTGATCAGAATGCAGTTCTCTTCGTGGATCTTAACGGCCTTAAACAGGTCAATGACAATAAGGGTCATGACAATGGTGATGTCTTCTTGAAGAACACTGCAAATATCCTTAAAGAGACTTTCCCTGATGATGATATATACCGCGCCGGCGGAGACGAGTTTATGGTATTGGCAACAGACATTTCCAAAGAGGAGGTCGAAGATAAGATAGATAAACTCAAGACATATCGTTCCACTTCCAAAGATGTCAGTTTCTCACTTGGCTGCTGCCCGTTCGACGGAACCTCAGATATACGTCAAGCCATGAGCATCGCTGACAAGAAGATGTACGATGATAAGAGACTATATTACGAGCAGAATCCTGATATCAAGCGAAACTAATAAGGAATCCTGAAGTTGTAACGCTTCAGGATTTTTAATATACAAAAAAAGTGTAAGATAGATATAATATTTAGTATGCATGGATCAAATGCAACGCATATCTCAAGTTTCGTTATTAGCTGATATCACAATGAAGAATACATTTGTCAAAACTTTAAAAAAAGTAAATTTTATCTCCGGAACAGCATGTACAGAAGAGGAGATCAAGCGTCATAGGGAACGTGCCGATTGGGCAGGTCGCCTTGCGACGCCAAAAGGCAATGTAGAGCGGGAAAGATTTAATATCGGCAATATCCCGTGTGAGAAGTTTAAGACTGATTCATGCGATCCTGATTATGTGATCCTTTATTGCCATGGCGGCGGGTATATCAGCGGTGGACTTGACTATGCGGGAAATCTTGCAACAAAGTTAGCAATGGCAACAAACTTCGTGGTCTATTCTTTCGCCTACAGATTAGCACCTGAAGATCCTTACCCGGCAGCAGCAGAGGACGTTACCGATCTGTGGGAATATCTCACGGAAAATGTTGCTAAGGCTGACCACGTACTTTTAGCCGGCGATTCAGCAGGCGGAAACTTGGCACTTTACCTTACCCAGAAGTTGATCGCAGAAGGAAAACCTGCTCCTCGTGAACTTCTTTTGTTCAGCCCGTGGACTGACATGACCGGAACTTCCAAGACCTATGAAACAAATCAGGACATAGATCCGATCCTTTCAAAAGAATTTGTAATGAATTCCGTTAAGGCATACATAGGAGACAAAGATCCTGCAGATGCGACTTTCAGTCCGTTATTCGGAAGTTTCGAGAATTTCCCGCCTGTTTATATCATGGCCGGAAGAAACGGAATTTTGTTAGATGACAGTATTAAACTTAAAGATAAGATAGATCAGGTCGGTGGAAAGGCTGAACTTGATATCGAAGAGAAAGGATGGCATGTTTACCAGTTGATGCCAAGCCCTATGGCAAAAAAAGCAATGGAGAGGCTTGCAGCACACGTGTCGTACGAGATATATGGGAAGCGCTAATTGGTACAAAATTGACAACGTTTCAAAGATCTTTCTAGCCACGCTCGGAAAGAGGGATACAAGATCCTTTCGTCTAAGCTGCACTTTAAAGGAGGATGTTGATCCTGAGCTTCTGCAGCAGGCTGTGAACTCAGCGATCGAGGATCGTCCGCAGTTACAGGTTAGGATCAGACGTGGTGTATTTTGGCATTACTTGGAGGATACCGACCTGATGCCTGTAGTCAAGCAGGAGGACGATCGTATCTGTCCGCTTCTTTATGTTCCGTCAAAGACTATGCTTCACTATCAGGTAACTTATTTCGGTAATCGTATCAATCTGGATATATCTCATGTTTTAGCTGACGGAACGGGTGCCATGGAATTCCTTAATATCATCGTGCTCGATTATCTTAGAAGAAAGTATCCGGGTGAACTTGCGGACATTACCGTCCACTCCGGTGCCTCTGAGGGCGACCTGAATCAAGACAGTTATCGCCAGTTTTTCGGAGGGAAAAATCTCCCTCACGGATCAGAGCAAAAAAAGGCGTACCGCTTGGGAGGAATAAAGCTCCCATACAATCAGCTGCAGTTTTTTGAGATCTGTCTTCCAACCTCACAGCTCCTTCCTAGAGCGAAGGAATTAAAGGTTTCATTGACCAGTTATCTGGGAGCACTTTGGATGCTTGCGATCAGGGATGAAATGCCGCCGCGTAAGCGCCACCTTCCGGTAACGATATCCCTGCCTGTAAATCTTCGAAATTATTACCCGTCGAAGACCGCCCGTAATTTTTTCAACAGCGTGAACGTAACACATGTCTTTGACAAGGAGATAACGCTGGAAGAACTGGCTGTAGAGTTTGACACGACCCTTAAGAGCCAGCTTACTGAGGAAAACGTCAAGAAGCAGATGGATACTTTCGAAACCATGGAGTACGTGGCTCCGATCAGAGTTGTACCGTTATTCATAAAGCAATTGGTAGTACGACATTTTACTCTGAAATCGAACAAGAAGGTTACCATGACATTCTCTAACATGGGCGTTCAGAAGCCGCCAAAAGAGCTTGGAGAACGGATCGAGAATTACAGCGGATTTTGCAGTACAAAGACTATGTTTTCCACTATGTTCGGCTACGCTGATAACATAACTCTCGGTGTTTCATCCGCATATATGAACACCGGTGTCATTAAGAATTTCGTGAGATTTCTCTCCGCCTCCGGAGTGGATATTACCATAAGTGCGACGGAGGTGATCAAATGAGAAGTTGTCCTTATTGCAAGGTCAGTATCAAAGGAGATCTTGCCAAATGTCCGATCTGCCAGAGCAAGCTGACAGGAGCAGGAGAAGCTCCATGTTATCCGAAGTTCGAAGCACAGAAGAAGAAGTCACTGTATTATAAGATGCAGCTAGCCATCGTCTGGGGCCTGCTGATCATCGGTATCGGTCTCGATTTCATGGTTGGCCTAAAGTTGCCTGGATTCACGGATCTTCACTGGAGCCTGCTTTTAGCCATGTGGCTTATCGGATTCGAGTTTGGTATCATGCGTCAGTTTAAGCCTGGCACCGGATCAGCCGGAAAGGTAACCATGCTGGTGCTTTTCACGATCGTTATGTGGTGTGTCACTGCTTATTTCTTCGGCTTCATGGGTGTCACGATCGATCTGGTCATCCCGATCGCACTGGCAGCAACCATCGTAGCGGATTTCGTGCTTGTTCTGATAGATAAGAACGGAAACACGATGTCGTATCTTCTCTCCGGATTACTCATGGGAGTCGTCCCAAGTATTATCTGCTTTTTGATGAAGGACAAGATGCCTCTTGCCTGGGCTATCTGTCTGATGGTAAGTGTCATTCTTTTCGCAGGCTCCGTAATATTCCGCGGAAGGACCGTAGCTGAAGAACTTCGAAGACGATTCCACGTCTAAGATTACTGATAATAGCACTTATACATTATGACCGTGACGCTGTCGTCGCCTTTACTGATGACACAAGACTCACCTTCAGATAGCGTAACCTTATCCCTTTAATCCAAATTTACGTATCTCATTTAACTGCTCCGCACTTAAGGTTCCCGCACGATACAGGCGCAGGTATTCATTCTCTATGGAACTGTCGAAGATCAGAAGGTCATCAGTATTGATGGTGACCCTAACTCCATTATTATACAGTATCCTGATCGGATGATCCTTATAGCTCGGCGCATATCCCAGCATAACATTACTGCTCGGACAGACATGAAGCGTTATCCCGTTATCTGAAAGGAACTTCATGACCTCCTCCGAAGTCGATGCATGGATACCGTGATGAACTTCCTCAAGCCCTAACACCTCTACGGCACGCCTGACATCCTCAGCCGAACCACTCTCACCTACATGCATCCTTCTTATCAGATGATACTTCTCAGCCTTCCTGTAAAGTGGAAGAAAATCCTCGAAAGGCCTCATGTTCTCTCCGCCGCAGACGTCGATCGTCTTAAAGTATCCCGTGGATAAATACTGATCGATCTTCGAAGCTTCCGCATCAACATCACATAGAGAAATATATGTCAGTTCCGGCTCGAAAACGGTATCAGGACAATGCTTCTGATGGAAGCCGTCGATAAGCTTACAGAATACTTCCATTCCTCCGACAAGTTCGATCTCCGCTGCTCCGAAATTCATAGCAAGCCTGGTAATATTATTCCTCTTCGCCTCAACAAAAGAACCTTCCCATCGAAGGATGATCCCTTCACTTCCTCTGCAATAAGGCTTGATCTCTGCCGTAAACCATTCCTGCATTCCCTCAAGTCCGCCAAAGATCTCCGGCGGGTGCGGCAGCTTACGGTCGATCTGCTCTTCGAGCCATGATATCCTGCATCCTTTAGTCGAGTGATTATGAAGATCACTCTTAGGAACTTTCAATAGTTTATCGGTATTCCCTTCTTCCAATCCTTCAAAAAACAGTCTGTCTTCCATTCATTATTCCTTTCTTCAACACC
>JAGCGE010000219.1 GCA_017649745.1 Clostridiales bacterium
CACCATTTATACCACCTGACGTATTTACTTGTTTAAGCCATTCAACATCCTTGGGATCACCGACGTCATGTATCTACGGTAGTGGTCTGGTACAAAATCACATTAATCTTCACTACCTTCGGAAAGCCAATTATAATGATAAGCACCATAAAAACGACTAAACGTAGCAGGAACACAACATAACTAGCTGATCCTATTGACTCTCCATATTACATATTCAGCTGTATAGCTATAGTTTCTGTCCTTCACCTCATAATTCCTATGATCCAGTATGTCCTCATGTAATTTCTAATAGAATAATTATAAGTCTCAATCTATTTTGTTGTCCATTTACGGATTACAAAATTCACTTGATATTTACATAATTAACAATTCACGTTGTGTGCTGTCATTCACAACTACAGCCGTTCAGAAGTTAATGCAATATTCTATGATAAAGAACCCTTTATTCACGAAGAAGAAATTGAAATAAGAGCTATAGACGAAAATCAAACAGGAAGTTTAAAGTCATAAAATATGTCTTCCGGGGCTTCTTCGTTCAATGAAATATCAAATAAGTGTGCTCCATTAGGTTTCTTGGAACCCTCGATGTATTTCATTTTACCGAAGCCTATATATGTAAATGGCAACTGAATTCCATCTTCAGAATCAACTTTTCTTACAAACAAGTGCATACCTTCTGAATGCTTAAGTGATGTTAATTCCTTATCGCTAATATTGGCAATCGTCTCCCACTGAAACGTATTTCTGTCTATATAACCATCAACATATTTCAGATTTTCTTTGGTACTATTTGCTTTGTGGATAGTAACAAAAGCATATGCGATGCCATCATAAATATTGGTTCCAAGCTGAATGTCTTCGGGATCTTTCAACAGCATTTGTTTTATCTGTGTTTTTTTGAATTTTGCCCAAAGCTTAAAAATCCTTCTGGTAGAACTATCACTTTCATAAAATTCAACATCATATCTGCCCAAACCATAGTTGATTAAGTCTCTAGTATAATCATCAAACTCGACAGTAATACTAATATCATTGAACTTTATAAGCTGATCAACCTGAGCTATGTAGCCTTTCTTGAGCATAAATTTAATAGCATGCATAAATATGTCTGAAGAGAATAGAGCGTTGTTTGCCTGATCGTATTCTTCCAGATCTTTTATATTGCACTCACCAACACTATCAAGCAGTTTCTCAATGATAAGTAATTCGTCAGGGCGTACTACAGGTAGCATATCCGAAACATAATCCACGAAGTTCTCCTGACGGTCATCAAACGCTGGAATGTTATCTTCTCCTATGTTCTTCAAAAAACTATAATAAGATCTATTCTTGCGACCATTTATCTTAGACTGCATAAACTTCATCAGATCAGGTGCATAATCATTATTCAGGTAGTCTACATGCCTAGGATATTCTGCTGACCCAATATACTTCTTGAAATTCAGATAATCTTGTTCAAGATATTTCTTGGTATTAAAGTTCACCTCATCTATAAATGAAATAATCTCTTTTTTACTAAGATCATCGAGATGTATCTCAACACCATAATCAATTAGTCCGACAGATTTAAAATCATCAGTTATAAGCGCACTTATCAATTTTTTCTCTACTACAAAATTTTCAGAAAGGCCTCCAAGAGCAAACGCTATCTGAACACTTCTCTTATAGTCATTACCGATAAAATCCAAAACTGTAACGAAGTCCTTATTCTCATACTTACGCAGACCTCTACCAAGCTGTTGGATAAAGATAGTCTGAGAATCAGTAGGCCTCAAGAACAAGACCATATTTACTCCTGGAATATCAACACCTTCATTTAAGATATCAACAGTAAAAAGGATCTCGAGTTCCGAATCATCGTCTTGAAGATCTTTATATGCACGTATCCTCTCTCCCACCGAATTCTTTCCTGTTAGGTATTGAGTATGATAATAGTTCTCCATTGCTTGCGACATACGAATTGCATGAGAAATATCACGACAGAATGCCAACGCCTTAAGTTTCTTTCCTCCAGGCAATCTGTGTTTTTCAATCATGTTATATATGAAGTCACAATGCTTCTCATCAGAGAACTGTTCAACAAACTTATGACCCTTAGTCGCATTGATACCATACTCAATCAATTCATCCCTTATGCCGTAATACTTAAATGGCACAACTAATCCATTAACGATTGCATCTCTGAGTCTGAGTTCATACGGAATATTCTGATCAAATAAACTAAATACATCTTCACCGTCCATTCGTTCCGGAGTGGCGGTTATACCCAAAAGGAATTGTGGCTCAAAGTATTCAATGATCTTCTTATAAGTATCGGCAGTAGCATGGTGACACTCATCGATAATTATGTAGTCAAAATGATGCTTATCAAACAATTCCAATGAATTGGCCATAGTTATGTTAGTTGAGAACAAGAAAGCTGCATCGATCTCTTTGAAGTCTTTATTATAAATACCATATGATCTATCAGCTCCAAACACCTTCTCAAAGGTCTCATATGACTTCATCAAGATTGATCCTTCTTGAACAATATACAAAAGTCTATCCGGATTGAAGTTCAAAGCATCAAATGCAGCCAGATATGTTTTACCACTACCTGCAGCAGCGCATACCAAGGCTTTATTAGCCCCAATTGCTCTGATTCTATTTAGTTCCTTAAGCGCCGTTCGTTGCATATAATTAGGTTTGCTATTTGCATTTGCAACATCGTAATCCATATCCCATCTCTCAATGGAATAATATAGTTTGGTACGGTAATCGGAAATTAATTCTCGTGTAAGTGAGCAGGTTTTGTTCCATAGGTATTCAAATTCAATCATGGCATGTGAATAGATATCATCATCTATCAATGCCACATCCCACTCCACATTTTTAAGAAGTGCATATACCGTTATGTTAGATGATCCTACCAACAATTCGTTATGATCATGAAATCTGAACAAATAGCCTTTTGAATGGAAACCGACTTTATTACCTGCTTTATCTGCAAAACATTCCTTATCCAGATGGCACTCAAATTGCTCCGGATACTTTGCCTGTAAACTAAAGAAGTACTCCAGAGAATCAACATCAGTAAAGTTCTGGTATGTGGTCGTAATAATTTTCCCCTTAGCACCTCTTGCAAGAGCAGCATCAATATTCGGAATTATCAGCTTTAATCCGGCTTTCTTTATAAAGCTAACAGAGAAGGAAAAACTTTGACATTCATCAATGTTTTGTTTCAATTTTTCTATAAATCTTTTTTCACTATAATTTGTAAGAAATTCATTCATACAATTAACCTATAATACTATCCTTAATATTCTAAATAATTAACTCATCAAGTTCTTTGTAAATTTCATCAATTTTGTCTTTATCAAATTGTATCCTCTCATCTATAACAATACGTTTTTTCTCATTCTCGACAAAGTCTTGATGCTCAGAATACAGAAAGCCATCAACAAAAGCATCTGGCATTACCATTTGTTTTTCCATTCCATCAAAATCGACAGTTAGATAACTATCATCCAGTTTTGTAATTATCCCTTCACCCCATTTCTTGTGATATACAATCATTCCAATTACTTCATATTTTTTTATTTTTGTCCTTTCGCAATTCAACTCTTCCAAATGTTTCTCAAGTCTTATTGCTTTTTCTTGTAATTCATCTATACGCCTCTGTCTAACGGTTCTCTTCTTTTCAAAAACAACATATTCTCGATATTTCATTTTACTACGCCATACATCATTAGTTCGAATATATGGACTAAGATTAATAAATAGTCTATTTATAAAACTCTTATCAGCGGTTTCGTTTTCCAAAAGATAATTAACTAATTCTTCTTGCCTAGTTTGCCCCATAGTAAGTCTATACAGCGAAAGCACTTTTATAAGTCTCTGGTAATTCACCTCATCCTTACTTACCGGATACATAGGAATAATACGTTCGATTTTAACTGATTGTTCTTCTCCTAAACACCAGTATGGAACAAGTTCTGATTGCTCTTCAGTCCTAATCTCATTGACTGCCATATCAAACATCTCTTGCCATACATCCTCCTTAAATTTCCTGTCACCGAAACGTTGTGCAATATCTTGGCGTATTGCTAAACACTTGTACCTATTGATTCTTCCTTCTCTCTGTTCCAGATCAATTGGATTACTAGGGAGGCATGATAAAAAGTAAAACAGGGGCGATGTAAAAGCTATCACTGTTGTATTATTCAGGTACAACAGTGAGACAGAGTAGATACTAACTCGTCATTTTTAATGGTCCTAAGAGATCGCTAGGGAGAATGGGAAGTTAGCAATCGAATCATGCAGAGGTCGAGAAGGCCGAATAGGAGATTGGAAGCATCACCCAACAGAAGCTGTCTTGCTGAAGAAACTTACGGAGGTAAGAAGATGAGTAAGACAGAGAAAACAAGAAGGTTGTGCGTAGGCGTAGATCTGCATAAGACACAGTTCACAGTAAGCGCGTTAACCGAAGACGGAGAAGTAGTTCTCCAGGATGTGTATCGAACAACTCCAGACGGATATTCCGAGTTTATAGAGGAGATGCATCGATACGAAGAGGAATACGGATGTTCCATAGAGTTGGCGGTAGAGACTACCGGTAACGCAAGGTTCTTTAAGAACCAGATGGAAAAAGAATTCTTTGATGTGACAGTGGTCAACACGAATAAATTCAAAGTGATCACATACAGCACAAAGAAAACAGATGCAAACGATGCGTTGACGTTGGCAATGTACTTGCAGAAGGAAATGTTGCCCGAAGCGCATCTGTGCAGCCAGACCAGTGAAGAGATCCGCAGGATGCTCAAAACGAGACGAATACTCGTACAGAGCTCTGTAAAGATCAAGAATCAGATCCACGGAATGCTTCTAGGCTACGGAATTGAGACTAATGCAGCTCAGTTTCAAAGCAAAAGAAAAAGGCAGGAACTGATGAACGATCTCGCGAATCACTACTACTCAGATTTCACTGCCTCATCACTTGAAGTGATGCTTAAGATATTAGACGATTTGGCAGACCAAATCAAGGTAGTGGAAGAACATATTGAGACAATGGTCAAAGACAACGAAGATGTTGAGTTGTTAAAGACGATACCGGGAGTCGGTAAGATCGGAGCCACAACAATAGCATCGTACACAGAAGATCTTGAACGGTTCGATGGAGACTTCAAGAGATTTGCAGCTTATATAGGAATAGTGCCGAGCGTGCATAATTCGAATGAGACTGTGCATCTGGGACATATAACAAAGCATGGACCACAGGAGTTAAGGACGGCATTTGTTCAAGTAGCGCTTGGAATGATTCGGGCATCGAAGCAGACAAGCGAATGGCGATTGATAGAAGACTATCGTCGTAAGAAAACAGATAAAGGGTCAGGCAGAGCGATAATCGCTTTGACAAGGAAAATAGCAAGAATTGTGTTTGTGATGCTTGAGAACAGAGAAACATTCAACCCTGAACTCATGCTAAGCAAATAGAAGAAAAATACAGCAAACAGCTTAAACTGTTTGACTTTTTATAGGAG
>JAGCGE010000220.1 GCA_017649745.1 Clostridiales bacterium
ACAGCACGAGCTCGCACCTATCTTTACAACAACAAATATCGCTACTGATCATAACCAACTTACAATGGAGATCATGAAGAAAGTAGCTCAAAAGCACGGCCTCGTTTGCCTCCTTCATGAGAAGCCGTTCGACGGAGTTAACGGTTCAGGTAAGCACAACAACTGGTCTATGAGTACAGATACAGGAGCAAACCTCTTGGAGCCGGGCGACACACCTTATGAGAACGCTCAATTCCTCTTGTTCCTTACAGCTGTTATCAAGGCAGTAGACGATTATCAAGATCTCATGAGGATCTCCGTTACTTCAGCAGGTAACGACCACAGACTCGGTGCTAACGAAGCTCCGCCGGCAGTAATCTCCATCTTCCTCGGATCAGAGCTCACCGAAATCCTCGAGGCTATCGAGACAGATCAACCTTATGGTGCTAAGGAGAAGGAACTTCTCAAGGTAGGCGTTCATGTACTTCCTAAGTTCCCTAAGGACACTACAGATCGTAACAGAACATCACCTTTCGCATTCACAGGTAATAAGTTCGAATTCAGAATGCCTGGTTCATCTGCTTCTGTTGCACTTCCTAACACAGTGCTCAACACAGCAGTAGCAGAGTCCTTGAAGCAATTCGCAGACGAGCTCGAAGGTGCATCCGATTTCACAGCTACCCTTCACGATCTTATCCAAAAAGAGATCAAGGCTCACAAGAGGATCATCTTCAACGGCAATGGTTATTCTGATGAGTGGATCGAAGAAGCAGCTAAGCGTGGCCTGTCCAACTTGAGAACAACACCTGATGCTATCGCTCATTACCTCGATGCTAAGAACGTTCAGCTCTTTACATCACACAAGGTATATTCCGAAGTCGAGATGCAATCAAGACACGAAGTATTCCTCGAGAAGTACAACAAGCTCCTCGACATCGAGTCCAAGACAATGCTCGAGATCGCAAAGCAGGATATCCTCCCTGCAGTTAGCGCATATTCATCCGATCTCGCAGGCACTGTAGTTGCTAAGAAGGAAGCACTTGGTATCTCCCCTTCTTTCGAGGTAAATACACTTACAGAGATCTCAGCTGACTTGAGCGAGGCATATGAAGCTTATAAGGCTCTCAGCGAAGATGTCGATAAGACTTCTGAGATCGGTGATCAGGCAGAGCTTGCTAACTTCTATAAAGATCAAGTTATTCCTTCTATGGAATCCTTGCGTAAGATCTGCGACAAGCTCGAGACGGAAACGGCTTCAGAATACTGGCCATTCCCTACATACGGCGAATTGTTGTTCGCAGTTAGATAAACAATAATCTTCATACTAATAAACGGTCTATGGCAGCCCGTCCATCCTTTGGATAGGCTGCTATTTTATTAACACAAAAAGGAGAGTGATATTATGGATCTCACCCAGATTTCTGAGATGGTAACACAAGAAGTGTTCGGCATATGGTTCCTCATAGGTGCGGCACTCGTATTCTTTATGCAGGCGGGCTTCGCCATGCTCGAGGCAGGTTTCTGCCGAGCAAAGAACGCAGGTAACATTTTGATGAAGAACCTTATGGACTTCTGTATCGGTACAGTCTGCTTCATCGTTTTAGGTTTTGGTCTCATGATGAGCGAGAACTACTTCTTCGGTTTCATCGGTAAGCCAAACATGATGATCTTCACAGACTTCACGAACTTCATGGAAACTAACGCTTCCGTATTCGTATTCAACCTTGTCTTCTGTGCAACAGCAGCAACTATCGTATCAGGTGCAGTTGCAGAGAGAATCAAGTTCAGTTCTTACTGTATCTACTCAGCAGTCCTCTCACTTATCGTATATCCGGTTGAAGCAGGCTGGGTATGGAACTCACAGGGCTGGCTCGCTAAGTTAGGTTTCATCGATTTCGCAGGTTCAGCAGCTATCCATACAGTCGGTGGTGTATCCGCTCTTATCGGTGCTATCGTACTTGGACCTCGTATCGGTAAATACATTAAGAACGAAGCAGGCAAAGTAGTCAAAGTAAACGCTATCCAGGGCCACAACATTCCTATCGGTGCTCTCGGTTGCTTCATCCTCTGGTTCGGTTGGTACGGATTTAACGGTGCAGCTGCAACATCAGGTTCACAGCTCGCAGCTATCTTCCTTACAACAACAATCGCTCCTGCACTCGCAACAGTAACAGCTTTGATCTTTACATGGGTCAAGAACGGTAAACCTGATGTATCAATGTGTATCAACGCATCCCTTGCAGGTCTTGTATGTGTAACAGCAGGTTGTCATTGTATCGATGCAGCAGGTGCTATCATTGAAGGTATCATCTCAGGTATCGTAGTAATCGTAGTAGTTGAGTTCTTAGACCTCAAGCTTCATATCGATGATCCGGTTGGTGCTTGCGGCGTTCACCTCGCAAACGGTATCCTCGGAACTATCCTTGCAGGTGTACTTGCAACAAACACTTCTTCCCTCGGTGTTGACGGTCCTATCTATGCACTCATTCATGGTACTTCCGTCAAGGCAGGTTTAAAGGTTGTTGGCGTTCAGTGCCTCGGAATATTCTGTATCATCATCTGGACAGCAGTCCTTATGGGAATCACATTCGTTGTTATCAAGAAGACAGTCGGTCTTCGTGCCTCAAGAGAAGACGAGATCGAAGGTTTGGATCCTACAGAACACGGTTTACCACACGCTTACGCAGGATTCTCCATGAGACCTCAGGCTATCGTCGAGATTGGCGATGTAGAAGTACCAGCAGTTACAGGTGATACACCTATTTCCGAAGCAGTAGAAGTTAAAGCAGTTCCTTCCTTCGTTTCTGAAAGAAGCGGCAGGAAACTTACTAAGATCGAGATCGTATGTAAAGAGTCTAAGCTCGATCCACTCAAGAAAGCCCTTATGGGAATCGGTATTACAGGTATGACAGTATCTCACGTACTCGGTTGCGGCGTACAGAAAGGACGTCAGGAGTACTACAGAGGTGTTCCGGTTGAAGCATCTCTCCTCCCTAAGATCCAGATCGATATCGTAGTAGCTGCAGTACCTGTACAGAAAGTTATCGATACAACAAAGAAGGTTCTCTACACTGGCCACATCGGTGACGGTAAGATCTTTGTATATGACGTTGAAGATGTAGTTAAGATCAGAACAGGCGAAGTTGGATACGACGCTTTACAGGATGTAGAATAACCACTTATCACTCTACTAATATACCGCAAAGGCACCGCCCCGAAGCAATTCGGGGCGATGTCATTTTATTAGGTCTCCCCTTCACTGTTGACTATCAAGCACGGTTATAATTTAATTGGATATAGGGATTGATATAGAAACAGGAGGAACTCTCCATGAAAAGACGCATATTAGGTATCGTATTATTTTTCACTTTGGGCTTATCGATAAGCAGTTGTTCTTCTTTCAAAGAAGCATCTGATGTTTTTGACGTAACTCGCAATACTGCATACATGGACGAAAGAGGAGCCAAGAAGTTGCAGGAAAGGACTGCCCAGAAGATCGTTGACGCACTGGATAACGGAGACGAGGATAAACTTCTGGAACTGTTCTCCGACTATACTCTTAAGATCAGCGGCGATCAGGATGACGGTCTGGACTACGTTTTCGATCTGTACGAAGGAACTAGTACAGAAATCAGCGACTATAAGTATCATACCAATGAAACAAGCACAGGTGAAAGACTGGTACAGATGGCCTATTTCTCCTGTACGATAGAAACAGACGAAGAGACATATAAGCTTTATTGGGAACAGTATGCTCGTTTCTCAGATCGCAAAGACCATGTAGGTCTCTGTAACATGAGACTTCTTAAAGCAGATGAAGATAAAGAATACCAGACTCATGGTGCATTACTGGGTATAGAAACTCCTGAGTATTACGAGATATCGAACGTTATAAGCAACATGATGGAAACTACTCTGTTCGGAGATCCGGGAATGATACTGTCAGATGATCTTCTTGACAATATGAGTGAAGATTCGCTTTATGCTCTCGATACATTCACTACTAACTTTACAGGTGATACTGTTTCGGCTGTTTGGCTGGAAGACGATCAGATATTCGCAACTTTCGAGATACTCGAGAAAGGTCAATTTGTAGCAGCTTTTACATACGATAATAAGATCACGGGAATAAAAGTAACCGAGTATATCGGTGACATTCCTTCCAATAGTGAACTTGAAGCTAAAGAAGGAAAAGTCAAAGGGTTGAGCGACTTTAAAGAGATCATGGACAGCGGATTAATCCGCTACAATTACGGCGGTGAGAGACTATGCAAAGTTATGAGTCTTTATGGCTTTGAAACTCCTTCAAAGAAAAGCGCCGATGTCGGCTTCACCGATTCCAACATCGGTGGCTGGAATGTATACAAGCTCAAGACAGGATTCGATTCAGCGCTCTATTGGGTCAAAGGAGATGTATGTTGCTATGAAGATGATCTGGAAGATGCTGAAGAATATTTCAGAGATTATTCCGATGTAAAATACAGTTTGCATCAGTATATCTACGGCGGTAACAAAGACCCTATCGAAGTCGACTTTGACGATGACATATTCTGGGAGATCTATGACGTACAGTTCACAGATGAACCTGCCATCAAGCCGAACAGAGTACCGGATGCAGGATACCTCATATACAGGACGTCAGACGATGATAAGTTCACTTCAAGGTTTCTTATCTACATCTTTGATGATGATGCATATATTGTCGACAAAAAGTCAGCCGATGACCAAACCGTTTACCTTCTGGACGATGATATCGCTGAGTATCTGATAGAATATGCAGATGAGTATTGTGAAGAATGAATCCGAGCAGAATCAATCCAGCCCAGCAAGTCCGTTATAGACATCACCACACGGTCCGGCCAGCAATACTCTAACAACTATCAGTTTTCCATTGATAATCGCATAGACTATCCTGTATTTCCCAATTCTCATCCTGTAATAACTATTTCTCTTCCCTTTTATCTCTTTAATATCGATCTGTTCAAGATTCTCTCCACACATTTTGGCTCTAATAGCAGTCTCAAAATGAGTGCGTAAATCCTCATGCTTACATAAATACTTATCGGCAGTTTTAACATATTGAATTACATATTCCAATATCAGTTACCTCTACTTACACCGAAAATCTCTTTGAAGATACTATCTTAAGGTCGTCGTCACTCAAAGATTCTATCTCATCCAATATCTCACGTGATTCAAGATCAGATGCCTGTTCAACATTCATAGTTAAACGATAGAACGGATCTTTTTTCAATTCGATAACATAATCAAACACAGCATGTTTAACAAGATCAGTAACTGTCATGTTATACACAATACACACCCGCAACCTCTTTTATTTCCTTTATCTCACTCTCATCCATCTTTATACTTAACAATTTAGTAGCCATATAAACACCTCCATGTATATATAGTACATACGGTACATACCGTAATTACAACACCGTATTTATTATATTATTAGAAGCACATATGAATCGACCCCTGATAAGAAATATCAAGGGCCGATCCGTGTTGAGAATAAAAATGAGAGTGGTCTAAATTATGAATAGAGTTTGTTAGAAACGATGAACTCTTCAGAAAGTTCCATCTTTCCAACTGAGCAGACATCGCCTGTCATCTTGACACTGAAGTCAGGTGCGATATCTATCTTGAGCTTGCCGCCCGGCATATGAACGGTAACTGAACCGTCAACAAGACCGAGCCTATAGACAGCTCCTGCAGCCGCACAGCTGCTACTTCCTGATGCGAGTGTATAACCTGCACCACGCTCGAAGATCTCTACCTGGATGTTGTTACGGTCGATGACCTTAACAAGTTGAGTGTTGATCCTGTTAGCAAAATACTTGGCTACTTCAGAATACTTACCGATAGAACAAGCAAGATCCTTATTAACTTCATCAAGCGGGATAACACAGTGAGGGTTACCGATCGATACACATGTACATCTGTATGTCTTTCCATTGAATTCGAGAGGGATATCTACTGTCTCTTCAGGAATGTCGACACCACCAATGGCATCACGTGTAAATCTTAATGTACCCATGGATACTGTAAGGTTCGTTCCGCTTTCGTTGTTGTACTTAACTTCAACGTCACCACCCAATGTATGGAGCGTGAATGACTCAGTCTTAACATAGCCTGCATCCTTCAGATACTTAGAGAAGATGCGGACACCATTACCGCTCTTTTCTGCGATACTTCCGTCAGGATTATAGATCGTAAGACCATATTCACCGTTAACGTCAGTAGGTCCCTTGAGGATTCCGTCAGAACCAAGTCCGAAGTTACGGTCGCAGATCAACTTAACACTTTCAGGTGTTAATTGTACGTTGTTTTTTCTGATGTCGTAAACGAGATAATCGTTTCCAAGTCCGTGATATTTATAAAAGATCATCATTTTTCCTCCAGATATTTATCTACTTCCATAGCAGCTTCCCTGCCCTCGCGGAGTGCCCATACTACAAGTGACTGTCCGCGTCTCATATCGCCTGCTGCAAAAACACCTTCCTGTGATGTCTGGTGTGTTCCGTGAGTCTCGACATTTGTTCTTCCATCAACCTCAACATTAAATGCGTCAGTAACGTATTTCTGTGAGCCGAGAAAGCCTGCTGCGATGATTACAAGATCAGCAGGAAGAACTTCTTCAGAACCTTCAACGAAGACCATCTTACGTGCGCCTGTTCCGTCAGGTTCGAACTTAACCTTTACTGTCTCAACGCCCTTTATCTTGCCGTCCTCATCTTTTACAAAACTCTTTACTGTCGTCTCGTAAATACGAGGATCTTTGCCGAAGACTTTAATAGCTTCTTCTTGGCCATAATCAACCTTCATGACACGAGGCCACTCAGGCCAAGGATTGTTAGCTGCTCTCTCTTTTGGAGGAGCCGGATACATATCGATCTGAGTTACTGATCTGCATCCGTGTCTTATTGCTGTACCTACACAGTCATTACCTGTGTCACCGCCGCCGATGATAACAACATGCTTATATTTTGCACTGATGTAGTTACCGTCTGAGAGGTTGGAATTGATAAGAGACTTTGTTGTTGCCTTAAGGAAATCAACTGCAAAAACGATACCTTCTGCATCTCTTCCTTCAGCCTCAACATCTCTTGGATTTGTAGCACCGCAGCAAAGAACGATAGCATCAAATTCAGCCTTCAATTCTTCATAAGAAACATCTACGCCGATGTTGACATTTGTCTTAAATACGATGCCTTCTTTTTCAAGAATATCGATCCTTCTTCTTACGACTTTTTTGTCGAGTTTCATGTTCGGGATACCATACATGAGAAGTCCGCCCGGAGCATCCTCTCTCTCGAAAACAGTTACGTAATGTCCTCTGCTGTTAAGCCAGTATGCAGCTGAAAGTCCTGAAGGACCAGAACCGATAACTGCTACTTTCTTGCCGGTTCTTACCTTTGGCGGATGAGGAGTCATGCAACCAGTTGCATATGCTTTTTCAATGATCGCATACTCGTTATCCTTAACCGTTACAGGGTCATCATGAAGACCGCATGTACATGCTTTTTCGCAAAGTGCCGGACATACTCTTCCGGTGAATTCCGGGAACGCATTTGTGATCATAAGTCTTGATAATGCTTCGTTCCAGAAACCCTTGTAGATGAGATCGTTCCAATCAGGACAAAGGTTGTTCAAAGGACAGCCGATGACCATGCCGCACACCTTTGTTCCGCTCTGGCAATATGGCACACCACAGTTCATGCAACGTGCGCCCTGAAGTTGTCTTTCTTCCTCGTTGATCGGGGAATGAAATTCCAAATATGTCTTTATTCTCTCAAGAGGATCGACTTCAACATTGTCGACCCTTTGATAGTCCATAAAACCTGTTGCTTTTCCCATAATTAAACTCCTGCTGTCTTAACATGAAATGCTTCGATCTTTGCTTCATCTTCACTCATACCTTTTGCCATGAAGTCAGTGATGAGCGTTGTCATCTTCTTATAGTCGTGAGGGATGACTTTCTTGAACTTACCGATGTATGTATCGATATCGTCAAGGATCTTCTTACCGAGAGGAGAAGATGTTCTTCTTACATGCTCTTCGATAAGTGAAACAAGTTCGTCGCGGTCCTTAGGATCCGTAACTTTTTCGAATCCTACGAGTGACTTGTTAAGCTTTGTATAAAGATCATTCTCAGTATCAAGAACATATGCGATACCGCCGCTCATACCTGCAGCGAAGTTCTTACCTACTGAGCCGAGGACAACTGCAACACCACCGGTCATGTACTCACAACCGTTGTCGCCCGTTCCTTCAACTACGACCTTGGCACCGGAGTTTCTTACGCAGAATCTCTCGCCTGCAAGACCGTTGATGAATGCCTTACCTGATGTAGCACCAAAGAGAGCTACGTTACCGATGATGAGGTTCTCTTCAGGAACGAGGCTTGACTTCTCGGATGGGCTGACGCTTAAGATACCGCCAGAAAGTCCCTTACCGAAGTAGTCGTTGGAATCACCCTTGAGACTGATCGTAACGCCCTTAGGAACGAAAGCACCGAAGCTCTGTCCGCCTGCGCCCTCACAGTTGATCTTATATGTATCATCAGAAAGAGTCTCATGATATTTCTTTGTTACTTCTGATCCGAAAAGAGTTCCGAATGCACGGTCAAGGTTACGAACCTTAACGCTGATCTCTTTTGAAGAACCGCTCTCGAGAGCGTCCTTCATTGAAGGGATTATTACTGTGCTGTCGATAGTCTCTTCGAGCTTGAAATCATAGACATCAGATTCCTCATAATGTCTCTTAACATCCGTTCTACCTTCGAACGGATCTTTGATAACCGGGCTAAGGTCAACCTTTGAATCAGAAGCGGATTCCTTGATCTTAAGAAGATCTGATCTTCCGACCAATTCATCAACAGTTCTGATGCCGAGCTTAGCCATATATTCACGCATCTGTGTTGCTACAAATGTCATGAAGTTAACTACGTATTCAGGCTTACCGGAAAATCTCTCACGAAGCTTTGGATTTTGTGTTGCAACACCTACAGGACATGTGTCGAGGTTACAAACTCTCATCATTACACAACCCATTGTAACGAGTGGTGCAGTTGCAAAACCGAATTCCTCAGCACCGAGCATGGAAGCGATAACTACGTCCTTACCGGTAAGGAGCTTACCGTCTGCTTCAAGTCTTACGTGAGATCTAAGATTGTTTTCGATAAGTGTCTTATGTGTCTCAGCAAGACCGATCTCCCATGGAAGACCAGCGTGATGGATGGAGCTAGCCGGAGCAGCACCAGTACCACCGTCGTAACCTGATACGAGGATTACTCTAGCGCCTGCCTTAGCAACACCTGCTGCGATAGTTCCGACACCAGACTCAGATACGAGCTTAACGGAGATTCCTGCGTCCTTATTAGCGTTCTTAAGATCGTAGATAAGCTGAGCAAGATCCTCGATGGAATAGATATCGTGATGAGGTGGCGGTGAGATCAAAGATACGCCAGGTGTGGAGTGACGTGTCTTAGCGATCCATGGATATACCTTACCAGCCGGAAGGTGTCCGCCCTCACCAGGCTTAGCGCCCTGAGCCATCTTGATCTGGATCTCTTTAGCTGAGATCAAGTACTCTGATGTTACACCGAATCTACCGGATGCTACCTGCTTTATAGCAGAACATCTGTCGACTTCGCTGCCCTTTGTAGCGATTCTCTCGTTATCTTCTCCGCCCTCACCGCTGTTGGACTTACCACCGATGCGGTTCATTGCGATAGCCATACATTCATGTGCTTCCTGTGAGATGGAACCATAGGACATAGCACCTGTCTTAAATCTCTTGACGATTGATTCTACACTCTCTACTTCGTCGATGGAGATCTCCTGACCCTTTGAATAATCGAATTCCAATGTACTTCTTAAAGTTACGTGTCTGTCATCAGAATCGATTGCCTGTGTGAACTTCTGATATGTCTCATAGTTACCTGTTCTTGTAGCAAGTTGAAGAAGATGGATAGTTTCAGGCTCATAGAGATGCTGTTCTTGACCACTTCTGAGCTTGTGCCAACCCTTGACTTGAAGACCTGAGTTGAACTCGTTATGGAATGGATCGTAAGCATACTCATGAAGATCTCTGCTTCTCTTCTCGATATCGTCGATAGTGATACCGCTGACACGGCTAACTGTATCAGGGAAATACTCTCTCATGAGGGCTTCGCCGATACCGATGGCCTCGAATATTTTCGAGCCCTGATAGGACTGCAATGTGGAGATACCCATCTTGGAAGCGATCTTTACGATACCTGTAACGAGGGCTGAGATATAGGACTCACAAGCAGGTGTGAACTCCTTGTCTATGATGCCCTTGTTGTTGATAAGATCGCTAATTGTATCAAGTGCAAGATAAGGGTTTACTGCGCTAGCACCAAAGCCCAGAAGTGTAGCGAAGTGATGTACTTCACATGGCTCACCGGACTCTACGATGATAGAAGCAGCTGTATTCATCCTTGTCTTAACAAGATATGTCTCGAGTGCTGCGACTGCGAGAAGTGACGGGATAGCGATATGCTCTTCGTCGACTCCGCGGTCTGTGAGGATAAGGATCGTTGCACCTTCTTCATGTGCCTTATCTGCCTGTCTGTACAAAGACTCGATAGCATCGTTCATGCTCTGGTCTTTTGTGAAGAGCATGGAGATATCAGCAGTCTTAAGACCTTCGATCTTGTTGTCTCTGATCTTCATGAGATCGAGGTTAGTAAGGATCGGATTATGGATCTTCAATACGTGGCAGTTCTCTTCCTTATCTTCGAGGATGTTACCTGAGATTCCAAGGTAAACTGTTGTATCTGTAATAAGTGATTCTCTTATAGAATCGATAGGCGGGTTAGTAACCTGAGCGAACTTCTGCTTAAAGTAATCGAAGAGCGGTGGCTCCTGATCAGAAAGCGGAGGAAGCGGGATATCAACACCCATTGCCGCTGTCGGCTCAGAACCGTTAAGGCACATCGGGATGATCTCGTTATTGATGTTACCGTAACTGAAACCGAATGCTCTCTGAAGTGTGAAGAGCTCGTCGCCTGTTACTCTTGCTGCTCTCTTATTCTTGCTGTGGATCTCCTTAAGCTCAACGAGCTGATGGTCGAGCCACTCGCCATATGGCTGTCTTCTGGAGAACTCCTTCTTGATCTCGCAGTCATCGATGACTCTGCCTTCCTTAACGTCGACTAAGAGCATCTTACCCGGGTGCAGGCAGTCTTTCTTAACGATGATCTCCTCAGGAAGATCTTCAAGTGCGCCAACCTCAGATGAGAGGATAAGATATCCGTCTGAAGTGATGCAATATCTTGAAGGACGAAGTCCATTACGATCGAGAACTGCACCGACCTTATCACCATCTGAGAAGATGATGGAAGCAGGTCCGTCCCATGGCTCCATCATTGTTGCGTAGTACTGATAGAAAGCCTTCTTCTCACGGCTCATTGTATCGATATGCTGCCATGGCTCAGGGATCGTTACTGATACAGCGAGTGGAAGCGGCATACCAGCCATTGTCATGAACTCCAATGTGTTATCAAGTCTAGCGGAGTCAGAACCTGTAACGTCCATCATAGGATATATATCTTCATATCTTCCCTCAAACGCTTCGCTTCTGAATACGCTCTCCTTAGAAAGCATCTTGTTCATGTTACCTGTGATAGTATTGATCTCACCGTTATGAACCATCATCCTGTTAGGATGTGATCTCTGCCATGACGGATTAGTGTTAGTTGAGAATCGTGAATGCACGATACCGAAAGCGGTCTTATACTCGCCGCTGCTCAAGTCCTCATAGAACTTACGAAGCTGACCTCCGAGGAACATACCCGTATATACGATAGTTCTGCATGAACATGAACATACATAAGTGTCTTTGTTATTCTTTTCGAAGATCTTCCTTGCGAAGTAAAGTCTTCTGTCGAAAGCAAGGTCTTCACTGCAGTCTGAAGGACGAGCGATGAATGCCTGATATATATTTGGCATGCTCTCCTTAGCTCTAGTACCAAGGACATCCTCGTTGACCGGAACCTGTCTCCAGCCGAGGAATGTGAGGCCCTCTTCCTTTACTGCTTCTTCGAAATCCTTCTTAGCAGATTCCTTCTGCTCTTCACCCTGTGGGAAGAAGAACATTCCGATGCCGTAAGATCTCTTGTCTCCCAATGTGATACCGCACTTAGAAGCAGCATCTACGAAGAAATCATGTGAGATCTGCACGAGGATACCAACACCGTCACCGGTCGTTCCTTCTGCATCCTTACCTGCTCTGTGCTCAAGGTTCTCAACGATCTTCAAAGAGTCGTCCAAGACCTTGTTGTTTTGAACTCCGTCGATACGTACTACTGCACCGATACCGCAGTTCTCATGTTCATCCCTCGGATCGTAGAAAGACGATTGAGGAAATGGTTCCTGCACTCTGTAATTGTTGATCATTTTTATTCTCCACTTTCTGCAAAACAAAAGGCACTTACTGACAACGGATAGAATCCGTATCAATAAGCGCCATTGCTTACAAATTATTCAATTGATATTTTTATACTCTTTATTATTTTAATTGTCAAGTTCCACTCTCACCGTAGTTAGAAAGAACTCTTGCAGAAGGATCGTTAACGTTACATCCTTCCCACTCTTTGTTAGGCATCCAGAAGTCTTTTACCATCTGTGACTGGCCCTTATAGTACTTCTCGAAAATGTCACGATAGAGGAGTGATTCTTTTGTAAAAGGCCTAGCGTGATCATACTTCAAGATACCCTGCTCAAACTCTTCGTCTGTATATGTTTTCTCTGCAAGATCAGCGAGGTCATCTTTAAGTGAATGTCCGACTGCATCAGAGAAAGCAGCCTTTTCTCTCCAGAGGATGTTATCAGGAATGAAGCCATCCTTTTCGAATGCTTTTCTAAGAAGATACTTACCCTTGCCATACTTGTTCATCTTCATCTCAGGATCGATGGACATACAGTATTCTACGAAGTCGAGATCACCGAAAGGAACACGAGCCTCAAGAGAGTTAACACTTATGCATCTGTCTGCTCTCAAAACATCGTACATGTGGATCTCGTGAATTCTCTTCTCAGCTTCCTTCTGGAACTCCTCAGCGTTAGGAGCAAAGTCTGTGTACTTATAACCGAAGATCTCGTCTGAGATCTCACCTGTGAGGATAACTCTGACATCAGAAGTCTCGTGGATAGCCTTACAAACAAGATACATACCGATCGAAGCTCTTACTGTCGTGATGTCGTATGTACCAAGAAGCTTGATAACATCTTCTACTGCATCAGTTACGTCCTTAGCAGTAATTATGACTTCGTGGTGGTTTGAACCGATATGATCTGCAACTTCACGAGCATACTTAAGGTCGATAGCGTCGATGTCCATACCGATAGCCCAGGTTTCAAGTGGCTTATCAAGAAGGTGCGAAGCGATACCGCATACAAGTGAGGAATCAAGTCCGCCTGAAAGAAGGAATCCTACAGGAGTATCGGAATCAAGTCTTTTCTCAACGCCCTTGATAAGGAGGTCTCTGATCTTAGCTGTTGTATCTTCGATGCTATCATGGCTTACTGACTTAACCGAAGACATATCTCTGTAGCAAACGAACTTGCCGTCCTTGAAATAATGTCCCGGAGGAAATGGAAGGATCTCACCTACAAGATCGATCAGGTTCTTAGGTTCAGAAGCGAACACATAAGTTCCTGCTTCTGTTGTTCCATAATACAAAGGACGGATACCGATCGGGTCTCTTGCAGCAATGTAAGAATCCGTTGTCTTATCATAAAGAATGAGCGCATACTCAGCATCGAGCTTAGCGAACATATCTGTACCGTATTCCTTATAAAGTGCCGGCAAGATCTCGCAGTCAGAGTCGCTGGCGAAAGTATATCCCTTGGCGATGAGTTCTTCCTTAAGAGGTCTGAATCCATAAACCTCACCGTTACAAACAAGAACCACATCTTCTTTATCGAATGGCTGCATACCAAGGTCAGTCAATCCCATGATAGAAAGTCTATTAAAACCGAGCCAGCCATTACCTGTATCAACGAGCCTTGTTGCATCAGGGCCTCTCGAAATAGTCTTTAAAAGTGCTTGTCGGATCTCTTCATAATCTCCGTCTCTACCACAGAATCCTAATATAGAACACATAATTATCTCAACCTCGCCTTCCGGCCGTATTCGAACACAAAAAAAGGCGCCTCGGACCTAAGTCCAAGACGCCATTGCCTTCGTTGTGAGAGATATTACACCTCTTGTATTTAGTTTGTCAAGAGCACAATCCGAAACTAAACCCAATCAATTAAAATATCTCTTCCTTACTAAACTCCACATTTATCATTTCAAATTCACCTTCAGAATTATAATCGATCTCGCCGACTAAATAACCGATCTTATCAGTCCAATGATCATCTGTTATCGGAAACACGTCGAATTGAAATAACATCTTGTCGTCTTCATAACCATAATCTATGACTGTTCCGAATTTGCTTTTTTCAGGGAGAGCCTCTTCGATCTGCGGGTATAGATCTGGATTGAATTGTTTTATATCAACACCTCTCTCAGTTATATCAATGAGATATAATTCTTCACGATGGATCCCTGACCCTCTTTCTTTCAACTTCTCATATACATATTCATTTTGTCCGTCTCCGTCGAAATCATAACTACCTATAAAACCGCCTTCTCCAAACAAACCGTTCCAATCGAAATCAATACGATATATCTGATCATCTTTTATAACGAGCAGATATTCTGTTTTTTGAAGTGAGTAAAAAGACACATTATCCTCAGGGAAACTTTTCATTTCGAGAAAAACTCCTACTGCATCACGCGTATAATCATCATACAGATTACAGGAAGAAGTCTTATCAAGATCATCTACTGTGACAGTATTATATGCAATTTCATACACTTTTTGGCATCTGTCATGGTATGGAGTCAATCCCTTCAATTCCGGATATAACAAATTGTCCTTTTCAGTGCAATATACAGGTCTCCAATAGTCAAACTCATTATAATCACTATATGGATTATCCACACTTGCTATCATTAAGTAGGATATCTCATCTCCATCAGCAAAGCAGTATTTGACTAATGCTGTATTATACAGATCTTTATTTTCCTCTACTTCGTTTAGAAAGATCAAGGTACCATTGCCACCTTTCAGATGATAAAGAGTTTCTAAAGCAGTTACCGGATCTCTGAGTTTGTCTAACTGATCATCAGTCCAGACACGTTCAAACACTCCATACCAATCCATACCTGTTCCAAACAACTTCGAATATGGCGTATACCATGCAGAACAGGAGTAAGGGTAGTCCAATTTCAAGGCAGTCTCCAGATCCATAACCGACTCTATAATTTCATCTTTCGCCTTCCCTGCATATATGATCTTCTCACCGTCAACTGTCTTCACATAATAGTCAAGCACGGTGTAGTAGTATGTTATTTCACCATCATCAGAAACAGACATTGAATAGATCTCATAGGGATAACAGACATTCTCTTCAGATTCAACCTTATATGTATAATCGTGAAAATGAACATAGCTGTATTCGATATTGCGCTGGTAAGCATTAACAAGGAAGAGCTCACTCGGATCGGATATCCTGCCCTCATCAACCATCTTATCCGCAAGACGATCGATCTGCGCAGATCTAAGTTCATATTCAGAACTATAACTGCACAAATCATTGTTATCAGTTTTTTCTGTCTGTTCAGTCTCAACTATATCTTTATTGCATCCTGCAGAAGAACATATAAACAGCGCTACACAGATAATCAGCAATACTTTTCTATAAATTCTCACGATCTCATCCCTCCGGCATATCTGTAGCTAATACACTATCGCCTACCACGAAATTTCCGTCTTTCATGTATATCAATTGAACAGCGTACTCACAATAATCATCACTATCATCATAAAACCTGAAGACAGCGACCATTCCGTCCTTTTCTCTAGAAAAACAGTTATAATGTCCCCAGTAAAAGGATTCGCCTTTCTTATAGTTCAGTTTCTCAAACGGAGCTTTAACATGTTCCAGGATCTTATCTCCGGAAAACATATGGATATTCATCTCACCGGTACTCTGAATCTCAACCATAAAGACATCTTCCACATTATTATCAGACCGATTAGCGACAAGTTCATACTCGGTGTCACCATCATCGTCAAAATCATTTACAAACAGTTCGAAAACACTATAAGACTTCCAATCTACATTCAATTGATAAACTGAGTCAACAACACGTAAGAACAGGAAAGTCTCACCATTATCATGTATGCCGTATAATTTCGTATTGTAATCAGGAAAATCACTAAGGATCCATAACTCACCCTGACTATCGATCCAGTAATCCTCGTTATAACCTAATATATATTCAACGCTGTTGAGTTCATCTAAAGTAACATCATATTGTGATTGCTGAATCTCAAAACCGGCTTCAGATTCACTTATCGGAGTTTCATTTTCGGATTCGACAACTGTCTTGTCAGTCTCGTCTGAAGTTCTCGACTGACAGCCAAACAAGCCAAAAATCAGTAATATAGCCGCAACCCATATTGCAGTTTTCTTGATCTGATTATTCATTTATCTTCCTCATACAATATACCTTCTATAATTGTCCCACTAATTATATGATACCGAAAATAAATAAGCAAAAAAGAAGTGCCCCAAAGAAACTTACGGAGCACTTCAGCTTATCAATTTAAAATGTAATCATTTCTCGTTGATAGTAGAGATTCCAGGG
>JAGCGE010000221.1 GCA_017649745.1 Clostridiales bacterium
GGAGGAGTCGAGGTGGACTCTGTTTCGTTCTCGTTCGTCTGCTCAGTTGTATATTCGACAGCAGCTTCAGTAGCTGAAGAAGATGAATCTTTTTCTGTCTCTTCAACAGATCCTTTAGTCTCGGATGCAGCCTCGGCTACCTTTTCCGTAACATTGGTTGCTTCGGTTTCTGTGAATTGAACCGTGCAGGCGCTTGCCATAAATGCAACAGAAGTTGCAAGGACCATCGATGCTATTTTTGTTTTCATGCCTTTCATTTAATTATCCTCCATTACTTCAGAAGATCTTGTATCTTCTTAACTCATGGACATTCTACAAACGTAGAATGACTTTGTCAATAACCTTTTTCTACATTTGTAGAATTTTTTTAAAGACTCTCGAAAAGGCTTCCAAGAGTTAATGTATTGAGCGGTTCTTCAAATTGAGTAGGTTCGACGCTCTTGTATAAAATATCACCTTAGTGGATAATCTAGAAAGTTAAAAAAGGAGATATATATATTATAAAAAAGAATTGCGGCTCTTATGCTCAGTACACTTATTGTAATAACAGCGAGACTTCACGAGGAACCAAATGTATCTTTATCACTTTTACGACAAGCGTTCAGGCCCATTTAAAAGCCTAACGGCAATACCTAAAGATGAGGCATTCTCAATACTCGAGAATATTAAGAATGAGCGTCCTGATTCACAAACAGCACAAAGAGATACGGGATACATAACCAAGAGAAGAAACTGCGAAAGACTTGTTAAGATTGAAGCCGAAAAGAAAGGGATTATCATGGATATTCCCTCACCTCATTACATGGTTGTCGAATTTAGTCCGTGGCTCAGTACCTGGTTCGAGCATCCTGGTGAGATCAAGATACCCATTGAGGAATTTGATACGCGCAAGATATCGTTTACCTATGGTGATTCTATGCCAACTTTTAGTCCCAGGGTAAAAGACGGAAAAGAATATAGAAAGCAGGTCTATACCTACGAAGAAATACTGAAGATCATTGATAAATATGGTCTTCCGCAGGATTGGAATGACGACGGTGCTCATGGTCCGGAACGATATATCGAAGCACAAGTATGGACCAATGAACCGATATCAAGATACATAGAGGAGGAAACAAAATGATCATTCTTATTGTCGGAGCATCACATACAGGAAAGACAGTTCTCGCTCAGCGTATGCTAGAGAGATTCGGGTTCCCGTATTTATCTATCGATCATCTAAAGATGGGACTTATACGAAGCGGTAATACGGATCTTACTCCTATGGATGATGATAAGCTTACAGATTATCTGTGGCCTATCGTTCGCGAGATGATAAAGACTGCTATCGAGAACAACCAGAATCTTATCGTTGAAGGTTGTTATATTCCTGGTGATTGGCGCAAAGATATGGGTATTAAGTATCTTAAGAATATAAGATACATTTGTCTTGCTTTTTCGGATGATTATATAGAAAGAAATCTTAGTGAGATACTATTGCACGAGTCCGATGTTGAAGATCGACTACCTTCCGACGATCTCACTCCGGAATGGCTTAAGGAACAAAATCATACGATTATAGAAGACTGCAACAAGAATAGTCTTAATGTTACTGTTATCAATTCTGACTACGAAATGATCATAGATGGATTGATCAATGAGATAGCAGCAGAAATTGGCTGAACTACCCTCCAAATTTGGAGGGTTTTACATTGCAACCTTTTTGAAAATTATTTCTTTGGGAACTTATCTGCAGTGACTCTATTAACCTCGAGATAGTAGCCGAAAAAACCTTTTCTGTTTAATCCCGTGAAATATGCACATTATCAATAGTACTTCGCGAAACCAATATTCTACTGTTCAGGTCATCTGTTTACAAAATACTTGTTACAATATCTTTCCTTTGCTTTATTGGATACCTCATTCACAAAATCGAACTTAGCCATCGAATAACCATTCGGCTTTCCATTTGGCATTCGTTCCATTTTGCCCTCGCTGATATCTTCTAAGATCTTCTCCTTAAGTTCACCATATTCACGGGCAACATCTGGAAATTCAAGAAGATAGTCTCTGAAATAAAGTTCGTTCCAATCACCTGCATATCGTATATGAAGAAGGAATACCTTCTCAGCAAATCCGTTTACAGTCATACCTTTGGCCAACAAGAGTTCAAAAGGATCATCCTTACGCATCAAGATCTCAACGCCGAAATCGATAGACTTAAGCGATTCTATCAACGCATCAACATTACAGTCATCAGCTATTTCTAACATAATATCTACAACTGGTTTAGCTTTAATATTGGGGATCGCGCTGCTTCCGATATGATTTATCCTTATCACATCATTCTTATCGATAACACCAATGATCTTATCTCTCTCTTCTTCGTACCACACCTTGAACTTTGGAGTAACATCTTTAAGTTCTATTGGAAAAGTCTTTTGAAACTCCTCAGGTGTCAGTTCTGAAACGTGTTCTTTCATGTTATTCTCCTTCATATATCTTACTGCATCACATTATATCATTACGAAGAAGAAACAAGTTTCAGCAGCCCGTCAAGACCCATGTAGTGATAGGTCATCAGATTCCTCAAACCTTTTCGTATATCCTCCTCTTCGCTGTTATTAAGGAGGACATCTGAAAGTCCAATGACAAGTAGCTTTACCGCTATCGACTTTATCTCCGTGTCCTCGACCGGACACACTTCAAGAAAATGGCCACTGATCCTGTCGATCAGAAGATTCCTGTCACGCCCTTCACTCGAGTTGAGCATGATGAGCGCAGCCATCCTGTGCTCACACATGGCCTTAGAAACAATTGTCGATATCTCGTCGATCTTGTCAGGAGTATATTTGCCTGCAAAACCATGATTCGGAAAATAATCAGCCATATCATTAAAGATCTGTCTCGCATCCTTTACAAGCACCTCATAGATCTCTTCCTTGGAACTGAAGTAACGATAGATATTGCTCTTACTGATATAGCACTTATCGGCTATCAATTGAAGCGACGTATTCTCATATCCGTTCTTGATGAAGAGCCTGCTGGAAGTATTCAGTATCTTATCTCTGATCTCATCTTTCTTGCACTGCATATTGCCTCCGATATATCACTCCTGCATAAGTTTATATGCTGATATCTTTTTCATTTTTCGCGACATTATAAAGCTCATTACAAACACCAATGATATTACCACAACTGCCGATATAACAGACAGTTCAGGACGTACGATCAGATGCGATCTCTTGATACCGTAATTACTAAGCACCACTGCAAAAAGTCCGTTGATCCCAAGATATCCCATGATTGCCCCAGCAACCGCAGAGATCGCTGTTGCCGGAATGAGCGACAGTGACAACTGTATACGAAGCTGGTTACTTGTAAATCCCAATGCTTTTTTGATGCCGAATTCTTTCTCTCTTTTCACGAAGACTGTCTTGAGCAAAAGCCTTATTACGAGATAGACCGTCAACGCTATGAGTACAGATATTATAAGTACGACAAATCCTACCGCAAAGACAGGCATGTTGTCAGAACTTCTCTGGAACCTGTAACTGTTCTCCGCACTCTTTATGTTGTCATCACCGATCGCGAGACCCTTATTAAGAATGTCATCAACTTTCTCTGCCGTTGCATCCTTAACATTGACTCTGATGTAATTGTAAGTAACGTTTATGCCGAGATCCTTCGCAGCCTTCTCATGGATATAGACTCTCCTGTTAAGAGCTGATTGCTGAAGTCCTGTAATCTTTAACGTCACGGTCTTATTTCCGTATGTAAGGTCTATCGTATCCCCCACATCGACACCCAGTTCATCAGCAAGAGAAATGCCCATTACCGTCTCGTCTTTATCACGGAACTGAACTCCTTTGTAGATGTCGTAGCTAGTTGCTTGGGGATCATTTGTATACGCGATATTCGTGCCCTTTTCACCTATATAACCATACGACAGAGAGAGACCATAAGCATCCGTGACACCATCGATTTTCTTAAGATTCCTGATCGTATCCGAAACTGCCTCTGACGATTCGTCATTCACATAAAAATATGCATCTGCGACATCTCCCAGGACCATCCTCTGAAACTTAGATATATCCACTTTCGTGTTATAGAATAAAACACACGAGAAAGTCGCTACAAACGTGAGTGAGAACATAACTGTGACAAGAATGAAGTTCTGTGCCCTACTCTGAATAAAACTCTTGAGCGCAAGAAGAACATCCAGGTTACCTCCGTTATCTGCAAGTGGGAGTGGATTACGCTTAAGACTTTTTGACTTAAATCCGAATCTCAGTGCTGTTGCCGGGCTAAGTTTTCTTATTCTCATCGTAGAGATAAAGGTCGTTAGGATTATAAGCACTATCACTCCTGCAAGTATCCCAAAAGACATCTTCGGATAGAACCTGTTATCCCACACAATGCCTGTGATATTTCTTATGAACTTTTCCTCCAGCATTGGAAAAAAGATATATCCTCCCGCTATACCGATCACGGAACCAATCATGCTTATCGATATATACTCAGCCATCAGCGACATTCTGATCTGTCTCACCGTATATCCGACAGCCTTTAGCGCACCAATATTGGTTACGTCGCGGTTGATATTATTGTTGATCGTAAAGATGATTATGATTATACAGATCGCCATGACAAGGATAGCAAAAGCAGCGATAAACCCAGACAGGATATTCACGATCGCAGTATAGTAATCCCTGCTTTCGATCCGCGTATACCCGTTCGAAAAAGCACCGCACTCTCCCGCCAGTTTTTCCATCGAATCCTTAAGACATAAATCGATATCCTTGCCTTCCTTGGTATTCGCGAAAACAAGCTTGTTATACGATGGCACTTCACCACTCATGACAGACTCGTCCCTTATCTCGGAAAGTCTTTGAAATTCAGCATCATCGACCATAACTGAATAAAACACATAGGAATTCCCAAAGAAAAGATCCTGATAGATACCTGCGACAGTATAATCAGTGTCACCGTAATTAGATTTCACCTTAAGAGTATCTCCGATATTAAGGTTAAAGAAATACGCCAAATACATATCAAGGTATATCTTTTCACCCTTGACGCTGTCGTCTCTGTCAATATATCTTACACTGTCGTCCGAAGGATCAAACTTGTTGATGATCAAGCCCGTACCGTTCAAGTTCTTTCCGGTTTTCGAGACAGTCAGATCAAATGAGTTCAATGTCACGATATCGGATGTTGTGTGTGATTTAAGGCTCGCGTCAGTATCAAATACTTCATCTATTTCGGAAGTATAACTTCCTGCGAGTACGATATAATCAGCGAGATCTTCCCTCTTCGCCTCAGCATCAAAGATATTTCCGTAATTCGATGCCATGAGTCCTATCTGCATCAGAAAACATCCGAGAGTTATGATCAACAAAAAGATCGTCAGTACAGCTTTATCCTTGCGCAGATGCGCCAATACAAGTCTTACCATCCCATCTCCTCCAGAAAACCTCTGACCTTCGCGTGACGTTCCTTGTCACCGCTCCTGTATCTGCCTGGTCTGCATTCGCCTACGATCTTGCCGTCTTTTAGGTAGATTATCCTGTTGCCACGCCTTGCTGATTTAATGTCGTGAGTAACCATGACTACCGATTGACCCGCGTTATTGATATCGGTAAGCACATTCAAGACCGACTCGACACCTGCGCTGTTGAGTGCTCCGGTCGGCTCATCAGCAAACACGATATCCGGATCATTGATTAGAGCCCTAACGAGCGCACATCTCTGCGCTTCACCACCTGAGAGTTGAGTCGAAAATTTACCTGTCAGATCCTCGCTTATACCTATACGTTCGAAAAGCCTGTCGGCCTTTCTCTTTAGTTCTCTGTTCTTTTGACCCGTAAGCCTTCCGGTACTTATGACGTTATCCATTATGCTCATGTTGTCAACGAGATGGATCTGCTGGAAAACAAACCCGCAATGACTGCGTCTGAAAACAGCGAGACGGTCTTCGTTTAATCCGGTAATGTCCTCACCACAGTAGATTATCTGCCCGTCAGTCGGCTTATCCATTCCAGATAACATATAAAGCAATGTAGACTTACCTGCACCCGACGATCCCATGATGACTGTAAAGTCGCCTCTGTAGATCTCGAGTTCCATGTTGTTGATAATGTTTCGATCTTTGCCTCCCGAAGAAAAACTCTTACGAAGACTTCTTGTTCTTATAATGGCTTCTCTTGTATCCATCGCCACAACTCCTATCTCAAAAAGATTAATAGCGACCGCGCGTTCACGATATATTTATCACACAGCTACTGCGGTATCAATGTTTCAGATACATTAGTGACCGTTATTCAAAACTGGTTTCTTTTATCTTCAGCACACAGAAAACAAAAACATTAATATCTGCCGAACATTGGTGTAGAATTGTCAATGGAGAGGTATTTATGAGCAGTATTATCAGTAATGATCCAAAGTCAGTTAAACTTCGCAGAAACAGAAACACACTTGTCGTCGCAGGAATGGGAGTAGTAGCTTTCGGTATCTGGAGTATCATAAAGACTTTGATGGAAGGTCTTTTCGGTTCATTAGTTGATGAAATGAAGGAATTGCTCATCGAGATGCCTACTGCAGTTAAGTTCTTTATTCTCTGTTTTACTGCGATCTTTATGCTTATTGATGTACTTTTAAGGATCCTTATCGGAGTATTGGCATATAGAAACAGCAAAAGAGAAAAGCAAAGCCTTTCGATCCTCATTCCCGCAGTCATGGTTGGGATCACATCCGCTTTTTCATTGTTCGTTGTTGTACACAGTATGCTCGTCGAAAACAAGTTTACTGTTGATAACTATGTAGCATTCTTTGTTGAGCTTACATCATTTTCAATCCTTCTGGAACTTATCATCGTAACGATAGATAACAAGAGGATCACATCTCGAAAGAATAAGAAGGACAAAGAAAATGCAGCTTGATTTCCACTATTACGCAACATATTGTGCAGCATATCTGTCAGGCTATTCACATAAAGAGAGCCTCGACATCTGTTATAGCGCACAATTTGTTGACCGCTGCACAAAGTCATTTCTTACAGAGATAGACGCTCCTTTACAAGCTGCAACGACACAGTCACAGACTGAGCTTCTCGGAGTCAGGACTGACATCATCGGTCTTCAGGATATTACGAGGATCTGGAGTTCTTTCCACTTCCTGCCGGGTGATCTTTACGCTAAGATCAGATCTCTAAGTAAGAACTATAAGAACAAGTACAGGCTCATCTGTGCTCCTAACGGCGATCTTGTGATCAAGACAGTGGAACTTGCCAAGGGTAAGGATCTTCAAGCTGTAGGTGTAGCAATGCATGTCTTGGCAGATACATGGGCACATCGAAATTTCGCAGGAACACCTTCAATGGTTATCAATAATACTGAAAGTTACTTCTATGAAGTGCTGCCTGATGATTCATTGCGCAAGCTAAAGTTCGGTCACATTCCGGGAGGAGTGGATGATATTGATAATAATCTTTTCATCAATACGATCTATAACATTGGTGAGAACACTATAATGAATCTCGGACACGGAAGAGCCGGTCATCTTCCTGATTACAGTTTCATGAGATACAAGTACCTTCCTGCATGGGATGAATACAGAGAATGCCTGAAGGATAATCCTTCCGAATACTACAAGGCATTCTGTCAGATGGTATATGCCATGAGATACTTAAGAGGCGATATTAACGTTTTCGAAAAGGATACTTATGACGAAGATGCCGTGGCTCCATATAAGGAAGAGATAATGAAGATCCTTAAGAAGAGACAGCTCGATTCGAGTATGGATTGGAAAGGATTCGCTGAAGGTCTTTCGGGAGAGACTATCCCGGATTTTGACGAGATGTGTTATGTAAGCGAATACAAGAATACAGAAACTGATAATGACAGCACGTTCCTAGGACGATTCATCATGGCAGCGCTGGCACAAAAGAGCATGGTAACAAATCAGATCTACAAATCCGGAAATCTGCTTGCAGGATTCTCGATAGATTATAACGAGCACGGTTTTGCAGGGATCAAGGATTATATGAAGTTAGTCGAAGCAACAGTGAGGTCAAGACATGAGTAAGATAAAAAGAATATTAACCGTTTTCTCGGGTTTCCTCCTGATAGTATTCGCCCTCACCATCCTGTTCATTCCGGAGGATGCATTCTGGCTGGCATCTTTTGTCATTGCTTTCATCCTGCTCGTAAAAGGTATCATTCACATCTTCTATTACTTATCAATGGCCCATCACATGGTCGGCGGAAAGATCATCCTGTTTTACGGGATATTCATGTTCGATCTGGGTGTATTCGCAGTGTCGATCTCTGACAAATCAAGATGGATAATCATAATCTACCTGATTGCAGGTCACCTCATAGCAGGAGGAATCGAAACTGTTAAAGCAATTAGGAGCATGAAGGAAGGTCACACAAATTGGAAATTCGACATCACACGGGGAATCATCAACATATTGATCGCCGGCGTGTGCATCCTGTGCATAGATTCAGCTAATATGCTGATCTTGATATTCAGTGTAAGTATGATATACATTGCGATCGTCGAGATAGTTTCAGCATTCAAAAAGACCGCCGTCGTATATATTCAATAGTCCTATTTCGAAAGCCCTATCTCTTTATATATCGATTCGATAAATGGCGACTTATGTTCGATATAACTGTCGATATCATGCGGGAAAAGACGTGCCCCTTCTTCTTTGACACGACTATACTCTCTCACAGCTTCAGGATGCTCACGAAGATAATCTCTAAAGGAGATATGTCTTTTTAACTCTGAAGCATCCTTGGAACATACATACAGATGATGCTTCATCAGATGTTCCTTACCGTCATACTTGAATGCTTCTCTACCCGGTATCCCCTGATCTCCTTCATGGGTATAACCAATCTTACCTAATGCTGTGATAACATCATCTAGTCTTGAACGATCTTCGATGACCACATCGATATCGATTATCGGCTTAGCCGACAACCCCTCTACTGATGTGCTTCCGACATGTTCGATACTTAAAACCAGATCTTTAAGCACAACATCCAGCTCGTTTTTTATATCCTCGAATGCCTTTTTCCAATTCTCATCATAAGGCAGAACAACTATATTTCTCGTAGCCATTAAGGTCTCCTTTTAGTCTCCTATCTCATCAAGTCTTCGAAAAGCATCCTGACACCATTTAAATACTGTATCGAATGTCTTATCGAAATCATAATCATCAGGAAGTTCAGGCATCTCCAATATCTCGCGGTCTTCACCAGATACCTTTTCCTTAAGTTCTTTCTTGGTCAGGACGAACTCGCCACTTTCAAGATAATACAGATTCTGTATCAGAAAGAACAATCCTTTACATGTACCACGAAGCTTCATGGCACTCTTCTCTCGTCCGCCATGGATATATCGATGACAAAGCTCGTGATACACATTTCCGAGACTTATCTTAACATAATTGATCTCATCTTCGCGAGTTGCTTTCGGAAGATGATCATCAAGAACACCATACAGATCCTTGGTCGTATAATGAAGCTGACATACTTCGAGCGGATTCCATTTATTCATCTCTTCCTTACCGCAGATAAAACCACAGGCTCTATCCTTATATCCGCAGCATTCAAGGATATCTCTGTACTTATCCATGTCAGCTACAGTGAACATATCGATAATTACCATTACATCGATATCACTTGTCTCTTTCTGTTCACCCCTAAGGAAACTTCCCTGAAGTCCCACATAAAGAAGTCTCTCACCAAATGCTCTTTTGCATTCAGAGATCAATTTATTTAAATATTCATTTAGATCAAACATATATACTCCAACAAAATGTCATTTATAACAAATAGCTTTCTTGATCTTATCGACAGGCTCTTCTCCTATAAGGCGTCTTACGATCTCAAAAGCAAATTCAAAAGTTGCCCCAAGAGCCTGACCCATTATGATATTTCCTGAAACAGTTACGTGTTCGTCAGTATAAGATCCTTCAGGAAGCTTATCACTAAAATCAGGATGACATGTAGCTTTCTTACCCTCAAGCAATCCCAACTCAGCAAATATCGTAGGAGATGCGCAGATAGCAGCTATATATTTCTTATCTGCGAATTCCAGACACTTCTCACGAACGATATCACTTTTCGAGAGATTCTCCTTGCCCCTTCTTCCGCCCGGAAGGATGATCATATCAAAGCCTTCATAATCAACTTCTTCGGCTAACGCGTCAGCCATGATAGTTATCTTACGAGATGATAAAACTTCCAGTTTTCCCATAATGGATGCCATAACAACTTCGATACCTGCACGTCGAAGAATATCGACTACTATAAGCGCTTCACATTCTTCGAATCCATCAGCTAAGAACATTACCGTTTTCATTATCGTTCTCCGATCTGATCTTTTATCTGCTTGTACTCTTCCTTTGTTATCTGGAAAAGGTATTCACCTGAAGTTACTCCTGTCTTCTCATAAGTCCTGGTTCCCGTACCATCGATCAAAGTCATTCCGAGTTTCTTCATAACATTTTCCGATGCCTTGTTCCTGCTGTCACAATGTGCGTGAAGAGCATCTGATCCTAATTTAAGGAAAGCGAATCTTTCCAAAGCTAATGCTGCCTCAGTTGCATAACCGAAACCTCTGTAAGATTTGTTCAAGAGCCAGCCGATCTCATGAGTATTCTCAGCTCCGCATAATTCGAGATTAACTCCGCCGATTATCTTGCCGTCCAGAACAACTACATACTCCCTGTCTTCAGGTTCATCTTTTGCCCATTCGTCCACTGCAAACTTAACAAAATTCTCCGTATCTTCTCGCGTCTCCTTCGGAAGATAGATCATCATATCGATCGAAGGATCACCTGCATATTCATGTATGGCATCTCCGTCACCAAGTTCGATCGGGCGAAGCAAAAGTCGCTTCGTCTTTATTGTCTTTCCTATAAATTCACATTGAACACTATCAAGCATAACTGTTTCCTCAATATCTTCTTATTCATCTATAGATTTAGATAGCATTATATCATTATCAATATGATATCATTAATTCGGAGGTGCTTTAGTTATGAAAGATAAGGTTTCTTATGTATTAATGGGTTTGTTGACGCTTGCGCTCGTATTATCGATTGTAGCTTATATCCTTGTACCTGTAGTAACTTTCATCATCTTGTCAGTGATTGATATAGTATTCCTGATAATACTTTTCGCTCTTAAGGCAAAGAAGAAAAAGATACCTCTCTTTGTTTGTTCGATAATCTTCACCACTCTTTTCGTATTTAACGTTTTATTTTGGGGATTATTCCACATGCCTGTATCTACCAACAGGAAATGGCAGTATCCTTTCGCTATGAAATACACCTACGATTCAGATAAGGCGCCTGAGTTTATTCCTGCGAAGCTTCCTGATTCAGCTGATGATTTCCACTTCGAATTCCTGCCTACAATACTTCAGGGCACAGGACATGTCGGAGTTAGTTTTACAGCTGATGAATCCTACATAAATGAGCTTAAAGCCAAGCTTGAAGGTGAAGCAATGTATGTAGTAGATTACGACAAACTTGGTGATCTTAACGCTTCTCTCGATTCTGATGAATCTGATTATGGCGGATATAAATACATCGCACTTTGGGAATACAACGTTCCTGACGAGCATCCTAATGCGACAGTCTATATCCTCGATACGAACTACAACTGGAATCATCCTCATTCGAAAGCAGTCTTCATCGACGGAAACTACGTGCTCTTCTCAGATCAGTAAGATCAGTTCGTCCAAGGTCTTGCCTTTCCAAGCCAGCCCTGATCTTGCCAGTACTTCTTTTCTTCTTCACCGGCAGCCATTCCTTTGATCTGGAGCATCCTCATCATCGAAAACATGAAGCGTGTCTTGATCCCTACTCTCACCTTAGAACTTTTAAGTTGCTTAGAAAGCTTATCAATATCCTCTTTTATCTTATCCTTGAGCTTAGGATCCACACTGTCCCAGCTGGTTGCATGAACAGGTCTGCCATAACATTTTACATAAGGAACACCCCAATAAAAGAGTGTATTCGTTATATCCTTCATTGCGGATTTTGCACCTGAACCTGCTGCCGTAGAGATGACCACAGCCTTTTTCGAAAACATCGACTTCCTTGGCTTATGGATCATCCAGTATGTAAAATTCAGATCGATAAAAGCCTTCATCTGAGCTGATGTCCTCATGCAATAAGTAGGTGTAGTAAAGATGATAAGATCAGCTTTGTCGACCACATCCATGATCTTTCTTTTCTCTTCGAAAAATGGACAAAGTGATTCATCTTTTATACAACTGCAACATCCTGAACAAAAGTGATTCAGGTCTCTCGGAAGAAAGAACTCATGTACTTCATTCTCACCAAGACTATCAACGAGAAGCTTTCCGATATTATATGTACTTCCCTTATGATTCTGTCCGTTAATAACTGCGATTACCATTACTTTGTCACTCCGTAATTGATGTTAAATTGCTTTATATGTTCTTCTAATGTCTTAAGTGCAGTCTTCTCCATCTTGGGATCTCTGTCGCATACCGTAAGGAGAAGATAGATAGGAGAATAGAATTCCAACGCCATGATCTTCGGATCACATTTTCTGAGTTTACCTGCACTAACAAGCATCATAAAAAGCGCCGATTGATACTCGATAGGATCAGTAAAGAATTGCTTCGTATAGATTGAAGACAACTCCGGATTTTTAAACTGCTCCAATGTCAGCATCTTCCTGAATCTGCTCATATAACTGTCATGCAGGAAATAAAGGAAAAGACCTGTACCGATCTTTATCAGCGAATCTTCTGATATTTCCTTATAGACATCAGCATCAGCATTCGGATCACTGCCGTCAATACCGATCGACGAAGCCTGAGATTCATACCTGTTTCTTATCTCTTCGATCAAGGCATCGAATATCTCCTGCTTACCCTTAAAATGCTTATATAATGACGGAGCCTTTATCCCAACTGCCTCCGCTATCTCACTGACATACACATCTCCGTATCCCTTCTGCGAAAACAAAGAAAGTGCTTCATCGATTATCTTCTCTCTGGTATTCATCAGCATCACCTCATTAGCTAATTATGATTAGCCAAATTATAGGCTAATTCAAATTAGCCGTCAATACCCATCGAAAATAATACGCAATTTATTAATCATTAGTTTACAGGACGTTATTTCTCCGATGTTAAGATAAAAATAAAGCGGGGTAATTTATGATCCTGACTACGACTGCTAACATAAACGGACGTAATGTCGAATACGTAAGATACGGTCACTGGACTAAGATCTGTATCGTATTCTTCCACGGTCATGCAGGATCAGCACGCTATATCCCTGATGAAGAATACACTCACAACGGAAATCAATACTGCATCCTCTCTTTTAACAGACCAGGCGTCGGAAACTCAGAAACAAGAGGCGTCTACAGGATCGATGAATTTGTATCTGACATACGTGATTTTCTGGTTTCAAACGGTATCAAACAAGTTATCCTTGTAGGTCACAGCGCAGGCGGATTATATGCTCAGGTCTTCGCATCACTCTTCCCTGAGATCACCGCAGGACTTATTCTTGTGAGCAGCCTTCCTAACCTGAACAACAAAGGAACAAGAAAGATCCTATCCAAGGGACTTAACAAGAGGCGACTGCTCCTTACGCATCTTCCTTCAATGTCAAGATTCTATTTCAAGGGATATTCAATGTCAGTTCTCTATCATGCTGATCAGATAATAAATGACAAGCTAAAGGAATTTAGTGATGAAGAACGCGAGTATTGTCTTGAACATATAGACATGTACAGAGAAGCGGTTATCAAAGCTATGACAAACAACGGAAAAGGCGCTTATTTTGATGCTAAAGCAATGTTTGCAAAGCGCGAAGAACCTACCCTTGATTCCAACATCAAGGTATTCATATGGTCAGGCGACAAGGACAGATCCTCGCCGCCTGAATATGCTAAATATTTAAGTGATCAATATCATCCGGTAAGCTTTCACATGATACCGGGAATGGGGCATATGCTCTATCTCGTCAGATGGAAAGAAATGCTAGACGAAGCATTAGCTTATACGGATGTGTAACTGTCACATACACCAGACACTCGGATCTTTATCCCACCAATCACGCTTCGTTTTAAGAAGCTTCAGGATATCATTTTCAGAGAATGGTCTGAAGTGATTCAGATCCAATCCGACATTTAATCCGAACGGTTTCCATAATCCTGTTCCCCTGTGTGTATGTCCGAAAAGATTAAGAACGTCCTTTTTATGATCGATCGGATCGTGTATCAGATGAAGCTGTATTCCTGAGATCTCAATATCAGTTTCCTTATAAACTTCAGCAAATCCATACTCAATCAGGTCGCTACGCATCTTTTCGAAATCGCCGCCGTAGACTTCATTTAAGATCCTGTCCTCGTCATTACCCATGATCAAGATCACATCAGGGTTAAGACGCTTGGTGATCTCGCTTGCTTCCCTGATATCAGGATGATGTCTGTCATTGTAATTGATCCAATCACCAAGAGCATATAAGACATCATTTTCTGTCGCAACCGAATTAACGTTACTTATAAACACTTCTTCAAACTCGCTAAGATCACGAAACGGTCTGGATTCACGTTCAATAGTCTCGTCGTCACCAAAGTGTGTATCTGCAGTAAAAAATATCATTATCTTCTCTTCTTATGAAGGAACAACAATATAATCCTTCACGTTTAAACTCTCATCAGTTTTCTCTTCTTCGTCTGTGATATTCGGAACAAATTCAGTTGAATATGTCTCTCCTGTAGCTGTGTCGATATAATAGCGTACCTGAGCTCCTGTATATGATCTGTATAAAACAACGATCTGGTCTTCGCTACTGGATTCAACTTCAAAATAAGCTTCGTAATCTTCACTGTCGAGCTTATCTTCAAGATCAGGATTCATCTCACAGCAATACTTCTTGATCGCCTCAAGAGCCTGCTCATCAGAGATCTTCATTACCTTCTCTTCTTCAGCAACAGTTGTCTGTTCTGTCTTCTCTGTTTTCTCTTCAGTAGTAGAAGTGTCTTTTCCGGAACAACCGGATATGATCAATGCAACAGCCATAATCGAAACCAACAATTTACGCTTCATTGTTATTTCCTCTTTTCTTTTTTGTAGCCTTATCATTATACATCTCTTCGTCGGCTCGTCTAACAACTTCAGCAACCGATGTATCTTTCTTCTGATCATATACTCCTATTCCACAGGCAATAGACACATAATCAGTTGGTAACGGAAGTCTATCCGAATAAGGATTCATACGCTCGTTTATAAGATCCGTAAGCTCATTTCTCTTGTCATAATCATCACCGGTAAGAACAGCTACGAACTCATCGCCTCCGATCCTGTATACAGGACTATGCCTGAAAACATCACATATCAAGCGACATGCTCTTAAGAGATAATCATCGCCTGCTTCATGACCATAAGAATCATTAACGAGTTTAAGGCTGTTGACATCAAACATAGCTATTGCAAATTTAACATTTGGATCAGATTCGATTTGCTCCTGAAGGTGCTTTTCTTTATCTTCATAAGCCATACGATTATTAACATTGGTCAAAGGATCACGTCTCATCAGATCGACCAGTCTTTTGTTAATAAAATCCAAAGTAAGAGCATGTCGGAATTTATCAAATACCAGACACATACGATTCTGATAAGTACGAATAAAACGACTGTCTATCTTATCGATGCAGTCTCTGAACACCAGATATCCAAAGGCAGAATTCGCCTCGTGAAGCGGCAGGAAAGCATATATATGGTTAGGGCCGTCAGGATCGTATCCCGGAACCAGATCACGCGATCTGAACAGATCATCTTTGATGGTAACACCGTTTTCTATAGAGTAAAGAACATCCATGGTAGGGCTATATCTGTCAGTATTAAGTTTTATATCTGCATCATAGATCGACTGACCGAATTTAGGTTCCATCAACAAATGGAATGAATCACCTTCAAAGCCATGATCATTCGTTAACAACTCATTAAGTTCTCTTTTGAAATCCTCATATGTATAACAGGATAGGACCGTTGCATCAACGATATCGAGTTTTCGATTAAAATACGTTGTCAGGGAACGTTTAGAAAAAGCTTCTCTACCCTTTTGGCGTCTCAGCAGATCGCTGTTCCTGAACTCGAAGCAGTTACAACTGTCTCCCGGAATGAACTTACACAAAACGACCTCATCTTTAGTTTCCTCACCGTTTAACAGACCTTGCCAAAGCCTTGCAGAAGCTGCGCCCATCTCTTCAAAGCACTGATCGACTGATGCTATAGCCGGATAGAATACTCTGCTGTCATCTATATAATCATAACCTGTTACCAGAACATCTCCCGGAACATCATATCCTAGATTACTAAGTGTGATACATGTCTCCATTGCCAGTCCGTCATTGGCACAGATAAATGCATCAGGAAGCTTAGCCCCGGATGAACTAAGTTCGTTTAAGTGCCTTGTAACTGCTGCATTCTCCCATTCAGTATAGAAAACTTCCACCAGATCTGCCTCGCAGTTATTCGAACACAGATAATCCAGTATGGCCTTATGCCTTATTTCCGAATCAAGTGAATCCCTGGATCCTGCAATATAAGATATAGTCTTTACTCCGTGATGCTTCTTCAGATGATCACACATGTCTAAAGTAGCCTGATAATTATCTGAACCGACATAGCTTATCCCGTCTCTTTTGGACGATTGAATAACTATCGGGATACCGGCCTCCTTTGACCGTTCGATTATATTATCCACTTTATCTTTATAATCAAGTCCGCTGCCAAAGATCACGGTGCCATCAAAGTCATGGAGATCAGGAAGATTATAGATATTTAACTCACCATGCCTATGTTCTTCAGTATCGCTATGCGTCGCAAAACAAAGGAACACAAAAATATCA
>JAGCGE010000222.1 GCA_017649745.1 Clostridiales bacterium
GATAATCGCTTTGACAAGGAAAATAGCAAGAATTGTGTTTGTGATGCTTGAGAACAGAGAAACATTCAACCCTGAACTCATGCTAAGCAAATAGAAGAAAAATACAGCAAACAGCTTAAACTGTTTGACTTTTTATAGGAGGATTATATATGCCAATTCAAGAATCCGGTGAGATGTATCTCGAGACTATACTTATCCTGTCACAACAGGGTGGATCTGTCAGATCATTAGACGTTGCCAACTACATGGGCTATTCCAAACCTAGTATCAGCAGAGCTATGGGAATCCTTAAGTCAGAGGGCTATATTACTATAGACGAAGACGGATTCATTAAGCTTACACCTGAAGGTTCCAAGATCGCGAAAAAGATCTATGAGAGACACATTGTCATAAGTGGCCTCCTTAAGAATATCGGCGTAGACAAGAAAACAGCTGAAGAAGACGCATGTCGTATCGAGCATGTCATCAGCGACAAGACATTCAGAGCTATCAAGAAGTTCAACAAGGGACTTCAGGAGTAAGATCGATCTTTAAGATCATATATTTCAATGCACAAAAATATCGGGGTACTTTGTTCAGTAACCCCGATATTTCCGTTTATATGGTTGATCAAGGAATCCTCAGATCTTATGCAAGTGCCGCTCCCAGTGCCTCACAGGCCTTTTTAGCCTCATCATCAGGCTCTCCGTTACAGATCACAAAATCGCAGGCAAGTTCAGCTCCAAGATTCTTGCACTGTTCTTCCCAGTTTCTCATCCATTCGCCGTCTCCCCAGCCGTAGGAACCGAACAATGCGATCTTCTTTCCGGAAAGACTACTCTCAAGCGAAGAGAACATCGGTTCGAACTCGCCTTCTTCGAGCTGCTCAGCGCCCATGCTTGGACAACCAAATGCAACTGCATCATACTTCTTCATGACTTCGGGATCGAAGTCAGCTACCGGTACGATCTCTGCCTCAGCACCCTTTGACTTGATGCCTGCAACTACAGAATCTGCCATTGACTCTGTATTACCCGTACCGCTCCAGAAAACTACTGCTACTTTACTCATATTTATAATCCTCTCATTCGTTTATATAACCTCATCAGACAGGAACTGTTAGCCTATCGATGTTGGTTCCATTCTCGAAGCACTTTGAATATACATAAGTGCATTTCCTGTATTTCGCCCACAGCTTTGATGCCTTAACCTCATCGCCGTATACTTTCCATAATCCGCACTGCTTGAAGTTCTTGCCTTCATTCTCGATAAAGCCCTTCACATCTTCTGCAGGATATCCGAGCATCAGTCCGATCTCATGCGGGAAATCCCCACACTTATCCATCCTTCTTCTCAGGCACTCAAGGCATCCTCCTATCGATTCACACTTGTATCCGTTCGAAAACAATATCGAGCGTGCGAGCGGATCCTGTAGATCCTTTTTAAGAAGTCTCGGTCTGTACACATATATCATCGCTCTACCGTTCCTTACTCCGAGAAACGAAGCACATATTCCCTTTTCCTTCATGTGCTGATTAAAACTCCTCACATCACTTTCTATCTCTTTTCGTGATGAGAAATCACACATAAAAAGGTTACCTGTCTTTATCCCGGCCATCGTCGGAGAACATTGTCTTACAAGTGATCTTTCTGACATACAGATTACCTCCTCTTCTTATCTAGTTAGCCACCGCTAACCGAATGTGATTATCAACGATTTTATTTCAAATGTCAAGAACCCTGATCGGAATTATTTTTCCTGACATAATAAAAGGCCGAGAGCGAACTCCCGGCCTTTAAGACATCTGTTTGATCATCTGCGATCACTTATATTCGTAATCTAATTTCTTAGTCAATTCGAAACCATTGACTCTTACCTTACCGTCTTCATAATCGTAATCATGCTTGATCGAAAGCGACATTCCGTGAAGTCCGTCAGCGGATATGATCGATTTACCATACATATCGTCCTTAGTAAAATCAGCCACTTCCTTACTGTCAAACTTAAACTTCTTCTCCTGAAGAGCATTGACTGTCTCATTACAATCAGTGAAGTAGAAGTCGACTCCGTTAAGCTTGACTTCAACCTTGTTCTTAGCACCCTTATTAGATGCATATGTGTCGTAGTCAAGATTAAAACAGTAGATCCTGCAATCACTTAAGGATGCATCAGTGGTATCAAGGTTATATGCCTGGAAATACACATTAGTCGATACCTTATCAGCTGTAAGGATATAATATAATTCCCTCGACATCTCTCTGCCCTTGATCGTCGGATACTGATCCTCAGAAATCGCAGCACTCGCGTCTCCGAAAGAGGCAAGGATAAGACCTGCATCAGTAAGATCAGAGACCTTACAGTTCAATTGAAATTCCTTACCGTCGATCGAGATCGTTGCTTCAGGATCGAGCTTCTCACAGCCTGCGAAGATCATTACTACAGCCATAACAAGCATAACGATGACTGCGATCATTTTCTTTGTTCTCATAGTGAACCTCCATTTAACACATCTGTCGCTATCGCAACACTGTATAAAATTCTCTCAATACAGAGGCAAAAATTCAATCACTTTCGGAGTGCTTACAAGAAAAGAGGCCGGGAACACCAGATCCCGGCCCCTTAACATATTTATATCCCCATCACGGGCAATCAGCATTCAAAGCAGCGATGATATCAGGAAGTGCAGCATCTACCTTGTCGTTATCGATCTGACATGTACCTGCATTCTTGTGACCGCCACCGCCGTACTTAAGGCACAACTCACCGATATTGGCATTAGAAGCCTTGTTGATGATCGACTTACCGATCATAACTGCTGTATTCTGCTTCTTGAATCCCCAAGCTACATGGATGGAGATCTGTGTCTCAGGATACATCGCATATACCATAAAGCGGTTACCTGCGTAGATCGTCTCCTGCTCACGAAGATCAATGACCGCTACCTTACCCTCAACACGCGTGATCTTCTTAAGCTGCTCCTTGAACTTCTCCTGCTGGTCGAAGTACAATACGACACGCTCCTGCACATCAGGGATCGCGAGGACCTCTTCTACGCTGTGGTTCATACAATAGTCTATAAGCTCCATCATGAGAGCGTAATTGGAGATCCTGAAGTCATGGAATCTTCCAAGACCGGTTCTAGCATCCATAAGGAAGTTCATGAGGACCCATCCTGTCGGATTTAAGATCTCTTCGAGTGTGAAGTCAGCCGAGTCACCCTTATCAACAGCCTCCATGATCTCTTCTGAGATATGCGGGAGACCATCCTTGCCTCCGTAGTAATCATAAACTACCCTGGCAGCGCTCTTAGCATGCGGATCAATGATATATCTGTCCTTGTTCTTAGCCTGAGCATTACGTGTGATCTCTGACTCATGATGATCGAAAACAAGTCCCGATCTAGGATCGAAAGGAAGATTCGTCGTTATATCGTTCTCAGACAGCTCTACCTTACCGTCCTGAACGTCTTTCGGATGTACGAACTTGATCTCATCGATAAGTCCCTTATCCTTAAGGATCATAGCGCATACCAAGCCGTCAAAGTCACTTCTGGTTACAAGTCTTTTCTTGGGTGTATCACTCATATAACGTATCTCCTTTGCCTTTATATAGAAAATAATATCAACTCATTATTTGTCAGAGAATCATGACAATTTCATATTAAAACATCACGGATAACCCCTGCAAGATTTTTTTGAAAAAGTTTTTAAAAAGTTTCGAATATTTCCTTGACCTTGTGTGTCATATAGTCAGATGCACTTAAATCTGACTAACATTAAGGAGGTTCAAGATGAACAACAAGAACATCATAGTAAAAGCAGGAACATTTTGTTTAGCAGCAGTCCTCGGCATGGCGATCTTCTCCGCCCCTGTCCAAGTCAACGCATCACAGTTACAGGGCGCAGGCGTTATAAAGCTTAATAACGACATTCTGAAGATCCCTAAGGTCACAGAGTCTGTCCTTAACGCACAGGTGGCTAAGGCAGAGTTTAAGAACACTGCTTCCATCTCAGCAGAGAGCTTCGAGTCGGAGTTAGCAACCGATCAGACAGCCTTCTGCGCTACCAGGAGCGGAACATGGAACATCCTCTGTAATTACGGCGGCGGCAAGCTGGTAGTAAAGGATCAGAATTCCAACACAGTCGTCAACTCCTATGTATCCAAGAACTCTTCAGTAAGCATGAATCTTATCCAGGGCAAGACTTACACAGTATCTGTAAGCAATGTAAACCCGAACATCGGCCTTCTCATTATCGAGCCTAAGGATGTCATTGATCTCTCCGGCTACAATTACATAACCGATAAGGCAGAGTTCAAGGACATGTCTAACTACTATTCCTATACAGCACCTGAGTCAGGCAAATTCGTCCTCACAATGGACAAGCTCACTTCGTCATCGAATACGATCAAGGTCGTCGTTAAAGACTCCAACGGCACCGTCCTTGCATCCGACAACGCTATGAGAGCCGGAAAGGCGATCGGCGCGACTTTTACCAAGGGCCAGAAGTACTCGATCACCGTAACAGGAATCACAACATCCGAATTCGGTATTTCTTTGCTCCCGTCGAAAACACTCGACATCACGAACTACACCAGGATCGATGACGCACAGACCTACAACAGCTGCATCAACACTTATACATACAAGGCTCCGATAGACGGTGCATACTACTTCGCCCTCGAGAGCAAAGCTGCTCCTCTCTCCTTCTCTATCAAGGACAAGAATAATAAGACTATCCATAGCTTAGACTTCGTCACGAGCAAGCTCGGAGCGAAGGTAGATCTTAAGGGCGGAGAGACATACACAGTCAGCGTAGGCTGCGCTATAGCATCAGGCAACAACAGATCAGCTTACTCCCTTTATGTCACACCTCAGAAGCCAACACTTGATGTAACAGAGCACGACAAGGTCGAAGACTCATTCACATTCAAGTATCAGAAGAACAACTATACTTTGAATGTTCCTGAAAAGGGTGACTACACATTCAACTTCGACCTCGCAGACTCTCAGGCTACATTCGTAAATTTCTATATCTACGATGCAGCAGGAAACACAGTTCTTTCGAAGGAGTATCGTAAGAAGGATTCTCCGAAGATCACGAAAACACTCGAGAAAGGCACCTATACGATCTCAGTCCGCGGCGAAGAATACTTCACCTATGCTATGACTATCCAGAACCCTAACAGGATCACAGAGGCTAACGAGCAGATCCTTGATTTCGTAAGACGTCTCTACGTTTACGTTCTTGGTCGTGAAGCTGAGCAGGATGGTCTCAGATACTGGTCAGCAGAGCTCTTCAACTTCAGGATCACAGGTGCAGAAGTAGCTCAGGGCTTCATCTTCAGCAGCGAATTCCAGAACAGAGGAACATCAGACGAGGAGTTCCTTAAGATACTCTACAGAACTTTCTTCAATCGTGAACCTGACGAGGCAGGAATGAATTACTGGCTTGATCAGCTTTCCTCCCACAGGTTGGACAGAGCAGCCGTCGCGAACGGATTTATCTTCTCTCAGGAGTGGGCCGACACATGTGCATCTTACGGCATCCGTTCCGGCGGCAACCTCAGATCCAGTGAATCGATCAAACCGACTGACAAGACTTATGCTTTCGTAGAGCGCATGTACACCACAGCTCTCGGAAGAAGCTTCGATCAGGACGGACGCGAGTACTGGGCACAGGGTCTTGCCAGC
>JAGCGE010000223.1 GCA_017649745.1 Clostridiales bacterium
ATCGGAAACCTTAGCACCACCGAGGATAGCTACGAATGGACGCTTAGGATCTGCGAGTGCACCACCGATGAACTTGATCTCCTTCTCGATGAGGTATCCGGAAGCGGATGGGAGATAGTTAGCAAGACCTGCTGTAGAAGCGTGTGCACGGTGAGCTGTACCAAAAGCATCGTTTACATAAAGGTCAGCCATGGAAGCGAGCTCAGCTGCGAACTTAGGATCGTTCTTTGTCTCTTCCTTGTGGAAACGAACGTTCTCGAGCATCAAGATCTCGCCATCCTGAAGAGCTGCTGCTTTAGCCTTAGCATCTTCACCGATAACGTCAGCTGCGAGTGTAACAGGCTTTCCGATGAGCTCAGCAAGTCTGTCTGCTGCAGGCTTCATGGAGAACTTAGCCTCAGGACCGTTCTTCGGACGTCCGAGGTGTGAAACGAGGATAACTTTTGCATTGTTATCTACGAGATATTTGATAGTAGGGAGAGCACCCTTGATACGCTTATCGTCTGTGATAGCGCCTGTCTCTTTGTCGAGCGGAACGTTAAAGTCAACACGGACTATAACTCTTTTTCCGGCAACATTTAAATCTTCAACATTTTTCTTTTGAACCATTGCCATATGTAGATCACTCCTGTGAATTTTTATAGTTTTGGCACAATTCGCGCCATCCTTTCCGATTATACATTCATCCCCCTTTTTATAAAAGAACGGATTTGCGTCAAACCTGAGCAAATTTTCATTTTTTTCGATTTTTTCTTTTGAATAAGCCAAAAGAAATTTCATTTGCTTTTCGAAAAGGCAAAAAAATGAAGTCCCGGATCTCTCCTTCGCCATGGGTTGTGTACAGGCATGTTGGCTCAGGTTCGATCTGATGGGACTTCGTTTCCGTTATCAGTTATAAACGAGGTGCATTACACACTTCGTAAACCGCTTATTTAGTTGTCGATGACTGCGAACTTGATGGTGCAGCTGCACTTGAGTTCGCCGTCCACAGTGGCTTTTGCTTCACCGATACCCATAGGTCCTCTGACCTGGGTGATCTTTGTCTCGAGAGTGAGCACATCTCCCGGAACTACAGGCTTTTTGAATTTGCAGTTGTCGATGCCGGTGAACACGGCGATCTTGCCCTTGTTCTCCTCTTTGCAAAGGATAGCGACTGCGCCCGTCTGAGCGAGAGCCTCTACGATAAGAACGCCCGGCATGATGGCCATCTGCGGGAAGTGTCCTGCAAAGAAAGGCTCATTGAAGCTTACGCATTTTTTTCCGATAGCATACTGACCCGGCTCGAAGTCTTCGATCCTGTCGATAAGAAGGAACGGACTTCTGTGCGGGAGGATATCCTTGATCTGTTCGATATTGAGAGAATTAGCCATGGTGCTCCTCCTTATCCTTCGTACTTCTTAAGTACGATAACTGCGTTGTGGCCTCCGAATCCGAGTGAGTTGGACATAGCGTATGTGATATCCTTCTTAACGCCCTCGCCGAAGCAGTAGTTGAGGTCGCACTCTTCACCCGGAGTCTTGGATCCTGCCGTTACGTGGATGTAGCCCTCTTCGATGGACTTAACTACATCGATAGCCTCGATAGCTCCTGCGCCTCCGAGAAGGTGTCCTGTCATGGACTTTGTGGAGTTGATGTGTGTCTTATAAGCATCATCACCCATAGCGAACTTGATAGCTCTTGTCTCGAAAAGGTCGTTATGGTGTGTGGATGTTCCGTGAGCGTTGATATAGTCAACCTGGCTCGGCTCGATGCCTGCATCCTGCATAGCATACTTCATAGCCATTCCTGCGCCGCTTCCGTCTTCAGCAGGTGAAGTGATGTGGAATGCGTCACATGTAGCACCGTAACCTACGACCTCAGCGTAGATCTTAGCGCCTCTTGCCTTAGCGTGCTCTTCTTCCTCGAGAACGAGGATACCTGCACCCTCACCGATCACAAAGCCGTCACGCTCAGCGTCGAACGGTCTTGAAGCCGTATTCGGATCTTCGTTGGTGGAAAGAGCCGTAAGGGATGTAAATCCTGCAACGCCCAGAGGACAGATAGCTGCCTCTGTACCGCCTGCGAAGATAACATCAGCTTCACCGTATGCGATGGATCTGAATGCTTCACCGATACAGTTGGTACCTGTTGCACAAGCTGTTACAACATCGATATTCTTACCCTTGAGTCCCAGAAGGATAGCAACGTTACCTGCTGCCATGTTGGAGATCATCATAGGGATATACATAGGAGCGACCTTTGAAGGGCCGAACTTAGGATTGATGAGCTTTCCGTACTCTCTCTCGTTAGCCTGCATGGAACCAACGCCTGAACCGACGATACAGCCGACTCTGAAAGCGTCCTCTTTCTCCATATCAAGACCTGAGTCCTTCATAGCCTGGCATGCTGCTGCCATAGCGTACTGTGAGAAGAGCTCTGCTCTCTTGGCTGTCTTGAAGTCCATGTAGTCCGTTGCGTTGAAGTCTTTTACTTCTGCAGCGAGCTTAACCTTATAGTCAGTTGTGTCGAACTTTGTGATAGGTCCGATACCGCACTTACCTGCCTTAAGGTTCTCCCAATATGTATTTACGTCATTACCGATCGGTGTGATAGCACCAAGACCTGTGATTACTACTTTTCTTCCGTTCATGTTAATTACCTCACATTACCATTCCGCCGTCGACGTTGATCACCTGACCTGTTACGTAGCTTGCCTTGTCTGAACAAAGGAAAGATACGACATTGGCGATGTCTTCCGGCTCTGCGCATTTCTTCATAGGGATCTGGGCAAGGATAGCTTCCTTGACCTTATCACTCAATACTTCCGTCATGTCTGTCTTAACGTAACCAGGTGCTACGCTGTTAACAGTGATGCCTCTTGTAGCGAGCTCTTTTGCAGCGGACTTAGTAAGTCCGATGATGCCTGCCTTGGAAGCAGCGTAGTTAGCCAGACCTGCGTTACCCGTTACA
>JAGCGE010000224.1 GCA_017649745.1 Clostridiales bacterium
GATAAGGGCCTTGATATGGAGTATGAAGTTTATGACAGGGATTCTACAAGAGATGCTACGATCGGTTCACAATGGCAAGATACTAGATATGAGAGCTTTGTCTGTAGTGAGCAATACGGTGTAAAAAGAAAGATAAGCAAAGCCGGAAGAATAATGTATTCCGACAAAAAGCGCAACATCTTATATACGACCATAACAGATGTGATATCAGGCGTTCATCCTGATGACGAGATCGTTTCGTGTCCGAATTGCGGTAATGTAAATACTATTGCTCAGATCCAGGGCGGATGTCCTTATTGCGGCACTGTTTACAAGATGGATGATCTGTTTCCGAAGGTAACAGGCTATCATTTCATGGAAGATGTTGCTGTTGCAGGAAATGAACATAAGATCGGAATGGCTCTTAGCATACTAATAACTGTGATAGTTTTGCAGATGATCATGTTTATTGCAGCATTAGTCAGGGGAGAAGCATTTGAGATTGAAACTATCCTTGCGTCTGTCCTGATGATTCCTTTGGGAGCACTATTTGGTTATTTCTTCTATGGAATCTTTCTTCTGGTAAGACTTTTTTCTATCGGACCAAGACAGTCTGCAGGTAAATGGGGAACGATCGGCTCCAGAAAGAATTTTGAGCAGAGGATGAAAGCTATTTCACCTGAATTCTCTTTTGAGTATTTCACGAGCAAAGCCACTTCTCTCATCAAGACTGCCGTATATGCTCCGAACGAACAGGATCTGATGTTTTACAAAGGACAGCCTCTGGATCCTCAGTTTAAGAATATAATAGATATGAACTACGGTGGAGCTTTGGGTTTAGCTGATTTCAGAGATGAATACGGCAAAGTAGTCGTTACTACAGATGCATTCTTCGACGTGTTGTATGCTGAAGGTGACAGCATAGTCAACAGACGCGAAGTATTCAAGGCTGTATTCCAGAGAAGGACTGATATTCCTGTTAATATGCAATTCTCAATGGCCATGATACAGTGCCCTTCATGTGGAAGCAGTTTTAATGCTATTAAGAACAAGTATTGCCCGTCCTGCGGAACAGAATATAATATCGAATCTCAGGATTGGATCTTGACTGAGTTGTGCCGTAAGTATGCATGATCACAATTTCTTTGGTTAATCGACTGGCGGGGAATTACCCCGCCATTTCTTTTTCTGTCAGTGTAAGCGATTTATCAGCAATTGTATGGACATTTGTCTGCAAAGGTATCAAAATATAATCACATAATTATATGAATTGCCTGTGCAATAAATTATATACAGTAGAGATGGACCACAACAGACGTATCCGAAAGGAGGCCGACATGTTAAAGGATCTTATCAGAACAGAACGTATGTCAGATGATGAACTCAGGACTAAGATCGGAGAGGAGAGGGATCACCTATTCTCCTTGCAGATAAAGATAAAAGATGCGAAGCTTCCAGTAATGGTCATCTTTGAAGGCTGGAATGCCGCAGGTAAGGGTGGGATCATCAGGACAGTCATCAAGAATATCGACCAGAGATTTTTTAAGATTGCAACGATGGACAGGCAGCCTAGCGAAGAAGAAAAGAGATACCCATTCCTCTATAGGTTTATGAAGGAAATACCGGAGGCTGGAAAGTTCCGTTTGTTTGACACCTGTTGGATGGAAGAGGTGGTTGATGGTGTGATCGACGGGACACTTTCTGAAGAGGATTACAAAAAGCGTGTTCATTCCATCAATGTCCTTGAAAGACAACTTTGTGATAACGGATATCTAGTTATTAAGTTCTTCCTGCATATTTCCAAAAAGGAACAGAAGAAACGCCTGGAGAAACTGAGTAGTGACAAGGATACCAAGTGGCGTGTTGACAGTGAAGACCTGTTCCAGAATAAGAATTATGACAAGTTCCTTGATATGTATGAAAGATACTTGGATGATACCAATACATCCAGAACACCTTGGTATATCATAGATGCCGAGAACAAGAAGATGACTGAACTTCAGGTTCTTAGTTTCCTGAACCAGGGTATCGATATTGCACTAACAAACCAGAAGATGAATGTGCCGATCCTTCAGAATACTTTTCCTATGCATAAGATACCGAAACTTTCAGATATACCGCTGGACGACAAGGTTCTGACAGATGAAGAGTATGAAGCAGAACTCGAAAGTCTGCAGAAGGAATTAAGTGATCTCGGCAATAAGATCTACAGAAAAAAGATCCCTGTTATTATTGCATACGAAGGCTGGGATGCCGCAGGAAAAGGCGGAAACATTAAAAGGATCACAGAAGCATTGGATCCGAGAGATTATGTAGTCGAGCCTATCGCCAGTCCGGAGCCTCACGAAAAGGTAAGACATTATCTCTGGAGATTCTGGACGAGACTTCCTAAGACTGGTCATATCACTATATTTGACCGTACCTGGTACGGCAGAGTTATGGTGGAAAGAATAGAGGGATTCTGCTCTGAAAATGATTGGAAACGTGCCTACAACGAAATTAATGAGTTTGAAAAAGAACTATCCGATTGGGGCGCGGTGATCATTAAATTCTGGGTACAGATCGACAAGGATACCCAGATGGAGAGATTCAATGACAGGCAGAATACTCCTGAAAAGCAGTGGAAGATCACCGATGAGGACTGGAGAAACAGAGAGAAATGGGATCTTTATGAGACTGCCATAGACGAAATGATGGAAAAGACGAGCACCGCTTTTGCACCGTGGTATGTGCTGGAATCTGTGGACAAGAAATATGCCAGGATCAAGGCGTTGAAGATCGTGATCGAGGAGATAAAAAAGCGACTGTGATAAGATTAAGATGAGTAATATGATAATAGTATAAGCAAAACATATTACCTAATGACGACACTATTTTGTATGTGCTGTTGTAATTTGTAAGGCTCAAAATAATTTGGAGGGTGCATTATGAAGGAACAAGGTGTTATATATATTCTTACTAATCCGTCTTTCCCTGAATATGTAAAGATAGGATATGCTGATGATCTTGACAAACGCCTTAAACAACTTAATCAAAGCGCATGCATCCCTTTTGCTTTTAGAGTATATGCAATCTACGAAGTATATGAAAGACTTCAAGATAAAGCTATTCACAATATGATTGATAGTATTAATCCTAATCTTCGAGCTATTGAGACATTTGATGGGAAGAAACGAAAAAAAGAATTTTTGCTATGACTGCTGATGATGCTTTTTCAATTCTTGAGACTATTGCCAAGATAAGTGGAACTACAGGAAGATTAAAAAGAATGACCCCTGAAGGACATGAGATCTTGGATGAGAAATTAGCAGAAGAAGTCGAGAGTAATGTTGCTTATTCGGAAGATTTTTTTCTAAATAGGGCCGATAACAATATTAAAGAATTATATCTTAGACTTCGAGGTATACTTACTAGCTTAGATGGCGTCGTAGTAGAACCTAAAAAACTGTACATTGCGTTTAAAGTCTCCCGAAACTTTGTAGATATCGAGGTTCAAAAGCATACATTAAAGTTATTTGTTAACATGAGAAAAGGAACATTGAAAGATCCTGATTCGATAACGGATGATGTTTCTGATATAGGCCATTGGGGTAATGGTGATTATCGTATTTTCCTTAACAATGCCGACAATCTTGATGCTGTTATTAATTTGATAGAACAATCATATAATTCAAATAAATAGTTTTGATATGTGATAATACAAGTGTTATCATACGGGGGAATTGAAATTGCAGCTGGGTTGGATTGATTTTTCAAAAGATGAAAGGAATAAGGTTCTAAGTGTAATCCACCTGCTTGATGAACCGGGTGCTGTTGATGAGCTTGGAATTGGAGCTATCCGAGATGCTTTTGCTGATTTCTTTTTCCCAGGAACTTCAACCGTTCAGACGCGTGCTAAGTATTTCCTTGTTGTTCCTTATCTCCTTCAAGAAGCATGCTCAGGTAATTATGGCACTGAAGCTAATAATATAATTCGACGTATTGATTATGAAGAACGCAAGTGTCGTGATATTTTCCTTAAGACTAGTTCCGATGGTGTAATCGGAAGCCTTGTGCCCCAATCATGGGTGCAAAGAACTCCGTTAAGCATCTACTGGACTGGATTAAAGAGATTAGGGATCATTACAGAAGACGTTTCTTTGAGAGAACTAATCCAACAGTCTCTTTTGCAAAAATCGTTGAAGAAGGCTAAGGAATTCGGTAACCGTGACAAAGAAGCTGAAGAAAACGAGAAAGATGATTTTGATGCCGGGGATATATCGTCATTCCACTTTTTGAATATTGGAGATGCGTATAAGAGCGATTGGCGTGATGACCTAACAATTGAGCTCGAACCATACGAAGCTTCATTCCTAAGAGGCCAGATTATACGCAGCCAAAGTAAAACGCTGTTTGCATATATACTTAAGAATAATGTGCCAATCGAACAATATAGCTCCATTGCTGCTCTTTCTGAGGATATTGTTAATGATGTCGAACCGGATTTGGCTGAAATGATGAAGCTAGCCAATGATTTCAACAACTTAGTTTCTATCATAACCACAAGATTTAACTTGATAGTTTCTCAGGGCGAGAATGTCGATGCTGTCTCGAAGTGGAAAGAAATGTCAGGAGATCTTAGACGTAGATCGACTGTTGATCTTAAGCAAATATATACTCGGTTGGATATAAAGAATGTGAAGCTTCGCGTTTTCTTATCAAGAGTTCAAGAGGCGATTTGGGCTGGAAATATAGATGTGGTTGATGATCTGATCATTGATCGTGAAGTCAGAATTAAAGGAGCAAGCAGAGCAAAAACAAAGCATTCTGGTCAATATCGTACAGATATTTGGATCGGAATTAACAAATTGGACTATAGATTCACTTCTGCCAAAAGAATAATCGTTGACATTATGAATGCGGAGGGTAAAGGAAATGTTTGATCCGAAATCTTCCAAAGATAGAGTTAACTATGGTGAAGCACTTTTACCACCAATCGGCTATTCGCTTGAAAGAGCAGTAGGTACCACATATTCTCTTGATCTTGAGACATTAACTGCTATTTCTATAGCTTTGGGGCTCGTTGAAGATACTGATAGCGAGTTGATGAACAATCCGATAGGAATGCTAAATGCCCTTCAGAAAGTGTCGGAAAAAATAGTTATATTCTGCGAAGCAGGACAGATAAAGATCCCGAATAAGGCAAATGCTTTATGCCTTATGCTAGAGAAAATGGTGGTTCCTGTTAAACTTCCCGGAGCAAGAAATCAGACTGGCTATCCAGCTTTTCATCCCAAAACATGGCTGCTTGAATATAGTAATTCTGAAGGCGAAAAGACATATAGGTTTGTTGTTATGAGCAGAAACCTTACTTTCGATCATAGTTGGGATGTTGCGTGTGCATTGGATGGAGAAACTGTGGATTATGATGATGAGAACAGTTATCCAATACAGCAATTCCTTAAGTTTTTGAGAAAACAGTTAGATAAGGATTTGAACAATTATGAAAGGCAATACAAGGAACTATCATACTTTATAAAGATTATAACAAAGGTTCAATTTGCTCAGGATAGCAAGTTTTCCTCTTTTGACTTAATGCCCTTGGGGATTAGTGAGAACGCCTATAATATGGCTTCTGACAGTCTTCTTAAAGACAATTTTCATGAACTTGTAGTGATGTCTCCTTTTATATCAGGAGGCGTTATATCTACGTTTAATGATTCTAGAAAGGATCTCACCGGAACTCGAAGAACGCTTATAACACGCAAATCCGAACTCCCTAAGATTAGTCAGGGAAAGGCTTCCAATTTTGATGTATATGTGTTGAAGGATGATATAGTTGATGGAGAAAGCGCTATATCTGAGGGTGACGACACATCTGAATATGAAGATATTACCAAGCAGGATATTCATGCCAAGTTGTTCATACGCCGCAAAAATGGTGATGTTGATTTATATCTTGGATCGATGAACGCAACATCAGCTGCTATCAGCTCTAATGTTGAAATGGTTTTGCGCCTCAAAACAAGACAACACATATTAAGTGGTGAGAAGTTTTTAACAGACATTATGGGTGAAGATCGCTCTGGAAAACGCAACCCATTTGAATTAGTAGAGATTGATGAGGGTTATGAAGAGGTTGAGTTGACGGCGCAGGATATAGTCGAACGTGTCATAAAAAGTGTTTGCCGCCTGAAAATGCATGCAAATGTAACACCCGATGATAATGGCAAGTTTACTCTCAGATTAACTGCTATATATGATAACTATTTTGATTGCATCATACGAATACGACCGTTAAGAGTTAAAAGTGGATACAAAGAACTCGCTAATACGCTTGTTTTCAGTAATCTTGACTCTCTTGAACTGTCGGAGTTTTATGCTGTTTCTGTTACAAAAGATGGTTGCACTTTAGAAAGAGTTATCATGATTCCTACTGAAGGAATACCAGAGGAACGTGATGCTGAAATCATTAAAAGTGTCATAAACAATAGAAGAGCCTTTATTGAGTACGTTGCTTTTGTTTTGGGCGATGATTATGTCCAATCTTTCTTGGAGAATAAGAAGTCAGCTGGAGAAAATGGCAACTGGGAAAGCGGAGAACTAGTTCCAGCAGTTTATGAAAAAATGCTAAAAGCTTCCGTGTCAAATCCAGAACGCATCAAAGAGATTCAGTACATTACACGAGTTATTGAGGATGACCTGATTATTCCGAAAGAGTTTACCGAGATGTATAAGGTGTTCTGCGATACTTTAGGAATCAAGTAGGAACTGTTATATGGATATAAAACTGCTTCGAGATATTGAAAAAACAACAATGGAGTCACTAAAGGATTTCCAGTGCGCAACCGTCGAAAGGGTCGACGAACTATTTAGAAACGGACAGAACAGAGTTCTTGTGGCCGATGAAGTTGGTATGGGTAAAACCTTAATAGCTCGAGGGGTCATATCGAAAACGTCAATAATACAATGCGAAGCAGATGACGATCTGTTTAAAATCGTATATATCTGTTCCAACCAGGTTATCGCCAAACAGAATATACAAAAACTAGATGTGTTTAATATTCGACCCAATGAAGGTGCTGATGATTCAAGATTATCAATGCAACACCTTAAGATTGCATTGCAAGAGTATCAGTCAAGACAAAAAGGTGCATTTGCACAGTTGATTCCTCTTACTCCTACTACCTCGTTTAGTATGACTAATGGAGGCGGAACACGACAAGAACGTGCCCTGATGTTTGCAATTCTCAAAAGAATGCCAAAACTTAAATCATTTATCGGTGATATCAGCGACTTTATGTCGCAGAACGTTCAATGGTGGAAATACTATGTTGACGATTTTAATAGCACCATTGCCGAGTTGGAGTCTGCTGATACCGGATATCCTGGTTGTGTTATAGATAAAATCGTAGAGTATGACATTGAAACACATGTCTTAGATGCCTTAGTAAACCACATAAAGGAAAAGAAACTTGGCGTTCAACCAACAGAATCTGGCAATTCTATTTTGAGACGGATTCGAGTAATGTTTGCCGAGATAAGTGTAGGCATGCTTCAGCCGGATCTAGTAATCATGGATGAGTTCCAGAGGTTTAAATATTTGATTGATGCGGATTCTGAGGAAACTGAGAACGGCATGATAGCCAAGAGGTTCTTTGAAACTCCCAACTTAAAAGTATTGTTATTATCGGCGACTCCGTATAAGCTCTATTCCACAATGGAAGAAATAGAAGAGGCTGATAATCCAGATGACTACTACAAAGAGTTCCTTCAGGTTATGGAGTTCTTAACAAATGATTCTCATAAAATGAAAGAGTTCTCTGAAGTGTGGAGTAATTATTCAGTTGCTCTTAAAGAGCTTATCCAAGGAGATAATGCAGTACTTGTCCTTAAAGATAGAGCTGAGGCTGAAATGTATAACCTTATGTGTCGTACAGAAAGAATCTCTGTAATGGATACGGGTGATTATATTGATGATAGTAGTGTTAAGACCCCAATCGGTATTACTGCAGGTGACATTCATACATATCTCGATATGGGAAAGATGCTCGAAAGCATTGGTGATGAAAGAACTCTATTGGTCGATTATGCAAAGAGCTGCCCCTACCTGATGTCGTATATGAATCACTATATAGTTAAGGAACGTGCAGAAAAATATTTCAAAAACAATATAGATGATTTGCCTTTAGCAAAAGGTAATTATCTTTGGATTAAACGAAATACTCTTGAGCATTACGGAGAACTTCTTTCAAATAATGCGCGTCTTGAAGAACTTAAGCGTCAGATCTTTTACAACAGATCTGAATTATACATGTGGGTGCCACCTTCTTGCCCGTATTATGATCTTGAAGGTGTGTATAAAAACAGTAAAGGCTTTTCAAAGATACTCGTCTTTTCTGCGTGGGAAATGGTCCCTAAAATGATAGGAAGCATGATCTCATATGAAGAAGAGAGACGAACAGTAGGTGTGCTTTCTAACGATGAAGATCTAAAATCAAGTAACAATACTTATTTTACGGAGACAAAGAAGCGGTATCCGGTTTCACGATTGAGGTTTAATGTTTCTAATGGTGAAGCTAGAGGCATGTATTTGTTCTGCCTACTCTATCCTTCTGAGACACTTGCAGAGATTTATCATCCGATTGAATACATAAACGAGGGTTATTCCCTTGATGATATTAGAACACTTTTGAAAAATAAGCTGAGCAAACTGTTAGCTCCAGTAATAAGTAGATATGCTCGTGATTCTGTTAGAGAAGATAAAAAATGGTATTACATGGCGCCTATCTTGCTTGATGGATTAAACTATGTCAATGAATGGATCGAAGACATGGGATATGATGACTCAGAGGATGACGATGATGACACTGATAGTGGAGTTTCCGGATTTGATACTCACCTTGATCAATTGAATGAGATTATCGAATCGATCGACGTGAAATTAGGTAGAATACCAACGGATTTATTGGATGTGCTTGCTGATATGTCCATTGGTTCATTTGCTGTATGTGCATATAGATCTAATGGTGGAGATGTAAGGCGGGCATCAGAACTTGCCAAGGTTTTCATTAATCGTTTTAATTCGACTGAGGCCACAGCTGCTGTAATGCTTTCTTATAGCAATGATGACAGCTTTGAGGGAGATGGACATTGGAGAAATGTTCTCAGATACTGCTGCGATGGCGGATTTGGAGCAATGTTAGACGAATATGTCCACATGATTTCAGAAGGTGCAGGTTTTGGTTTATCAGAGAATAAGAACCAAGAAGTTCACGAAGCTATGGTCGATGCACTAAAAATACATTCTGCCAGCTATTCGATCGATACATATCCTGCTTTCTGTCACCGTATGAAAAAGGAAAAGGCTCAACGTACATTTATGAGATCGCATTATGCGGTCGGGTTTACTAAGAGTGAGGGTGCTGAATCCAAAAATGTTGAGCGTAAGGATAGTATAAGGAATGCGTTTAATAGTCCTATGCGTCCATTCATATTAGCGACTACGTCCATCGGACAAGAAGGATTAGACTTCCACTATTATTGCCGTAAGATCATGCATTGGAATCTCCTATAAAAAGTCAAACAGTTTAAGCTGTTTGCTGTATTTTTCTTCTATTTGCTTAGCATGAGTTCAGGGTTGAATGTTTCTCTGTTCTCAAGCATCACAAACACAATTCTTGCTATTTTCCTTGTCAAAGCGATTATC
>JAGCGE010000225.1 GCA_017649745.1 Clostridiales bacterium
GGGTAGTAGGCTATCATCAGGATGAAGAGCACTGCGGTAAAGGCTATATGCTGGAAGCATTAACTGCTCTTAGCTATTTCTCATTCAAGGAACTTAAACTTCACAGGATAGAAGCTTATATCATTCCTCACAATGAGAGATCCTTGAAGCTGATAAGAAGAGCAGGTTTTAGGGAAGAGGGTCTAAGGAAGTCGTTTATGCACATAAACGGCAAGTGGGAAGACCACTTAGGCTTCGCGCTTTTTGAGGAAAATCTGAAGGAAATAAAAAAATAAGACGTTTTTTTCGAAAAGTATTATAAAATTAGAAAAGTATGAGATAATTGGTATAAGAGATTTTGGAGGTGCCCTATGAAGCGTTCTTCTTTAGTAATAAAACTTGGTTCCGTATTAATGATTTGTGCTATGGGAATGGCTCTTGTAGCATGTGGATCTGATGATAAGGAAAAGAAGAAGGGCTCGGACAGTACAAAAGATACAGCAGCTACAACAGTTGCTACAACAACAATAGCTACTACAGTGATTCCTACATTTTCAGGACCAATGACCAATGATGTTGCTATTTCATGGGTTGAGACAGAGATCGAAGGCGGTTCTACTGTAATGTATGTTAACTGTACAGAAGATTATATCAATGTTCGTAAGGGACCTGAGACTACATATGACGTAGTTGCTAAACTTGCTAATAAGATGCCGGTTACTGTTGTAGCTCAGACTGAAACAGGTTGGTATAAGACTACTGACGGATTCTATGTATCCGGTGGTCTTTTGTCTGCAACAAATCCTCAGTAATTCTTTTTGATTTTTTTGAAAAAAGTCCTAGACAATTTTTGACGTGTGTTGTATCATACTTAGGCGTTTGACACACGTCAGTGTTATGCGGGTGTAGTTCAATGGTAGAACTCCAGCCTTCCAAGCTGATCACGTGGGTTCGATTCCCATCACCCGCTCCATTATTTGGGTCTATAGCTCAGTTGGATAGAGCAACAGCCTTCTAAGCTGTGGGTCGGAGGTTCGAGTCCCCCTAGGCTCGCCATATTAAAAGGTAGAGTCCTTGCAAAGGGGCTCTTTTTTTATGCTAATGTCCCATTATTGACAGGTTGCTATTTTATAATTATTGGTATAATTGTTTTATGCTTATTTTAGGGGGTAACTATGGCTAAGAAACCTGAATACGGTAATGACAGCATTTCTATGCTTAAAGGTGCCGACAGAGTCAGAAAAAAGCCGCAGGTAATATTCGGTTCTGATAATCTTGACGGATGTATCCATTCATTCTTTGAGATCTTATCTAATTCTATCGATGAAGCTCGTGAGGGCTATGGTAATAAGATCATCGTGACAAGGGGTAAAGACGGTTCTCTTACAGTTGAGGACTTTGGTCGTGGTATCCCGCTTGATTTTAATGCTAAAGAGAAGAGATATAACTGGGAGCTCGTTTATTGCGAACTTTATGCCGGCGGTAAATATGACAAGACTTCAGGAATGGGAAGCTATGAGTATTCCCTTGGTCTTAACGGTCTTGGTGCATGTGCTACCCAGTACGCATCAGAGTTTTTCGATGTTACTGTTTTCCGTGATAAGACAAAATATACGCTTCACTTTAAGAAGGGTAACGTAATCGGTGAACCTGGTCTTGAGCTTACTAAGGAACCATATAGATATCTTCGTACAGGTACGATCCAGCATTGGAAGCCTGATAGCGAAGTATTTACCGAGACATTGATCCCTCTTGAGTCATTTAAGGACATAATCAAGAAGCAGGCTATCGTAAATAGCGGTGTTGAGTTTGTTCTTGTAGATGAAGCTTCAGGTGAGGAATTTACATATAAGTATCCTGAAGGTATTCTCGGTTATTGTGAAGAATTGAATAATATGCAGGGATTTACCGAACCTTACAGATTTGACGGTGAAGGTAAGGGTAGAGATTCAGCTGACCGTGATGAGTATAAGGTTAAGGCTGAAGTTGTTTTCTGCTTTAATAATGAAGTTAATGTAGTTGAATACTTCCATAACTCTAGTTTCCTTGAGTATGGCGGATCTCCGGATAAGGCTGTCAGAAGCGCATTTGTAGCTGAGATCGACAAGCAGATCAAGGACAGAGACAAATATAAGGCTAATGAGAGTAAGATCACATTCCAGGATGTTACAGATTCTCTTATCCTTGTTTCAAGCACATTCTCCACTCAGACTTCTTATGAGAACCAGACTAAGAAGGCTATCAACAACAAGTTTGTTCAGGAATTTATGACCAGCCTTATCAGGCAGAAGCTCGAGATCTGGTTTATCGAGAACAAGAATCTCGGTGATAAGGTCGTAGAGCAGATCCTTGCGAACAAGCGTGCAAGAGAGAATGCAGAGAAGAACCGTGTAGCTGCTCGTAAGAAGGTATTGGGCGCTGTTGATAACATCAATAACAAGATCAAGAAGTTTACTGACTGTGATTCTAAGGATACTTCGATAAGAGAGCTTTATATAGTTGAGGGTGATTCTGCTGCAGGTTCCGTTATCCAGGCTAGAAACTCTGAATTCCAGGCTGTTATGCCTGTCAGAGGTAAGATCCTTAACTGCCTTAAGGCTAGTTATGCAGATATCCTTAAGAGTGAGATCATCACAGACCTTGTTAAGGTCTTGGGATGCGGTATCGAGATCCAGGGTAAACATTCCAAGGATCTTAGCAGTTTCAATATCGATCTTTTGAGATGGAACAAGATCGTAATCTGTACCGATGCCGATGTTGACGGATATCAGATTAGAACACTTATCCTTGCGATGATCTACAGACTTTGTCCGAAGCTTATCGAAGAAGGTTATGTATATGTAGCTGAGTCTCCTCTTTTCGAGATCACTCTTAAGAAGAAGGGTAAGAAGGACGACGAGAAGGAAGAGATCTTCTTCGCTTATAACGAGAAGGAGAAGGCTGATATTGTTGAGAAATATGGTATTGAGAATTTGAAGCTCATGAGATCTAAGGGTCTTGGTGAGAACGAAGCTGATATGATGAGCCTTACTACAATGAGTCCTAAGACAAGAAGACTTATCAAGATATGCCCTGAGGATGCACAGAAGACAGCTGAGGTATTCGAACTCTTGCTCGGTGATAACCTTCAGGGAAGAAAACAGCATATCGAAGAAGACGGACATTTGTATCTTGATATGCTCGATATCGGTTAATAAGAGGGAATTATGGCTAAGAAGAAAAAAGAAGAGATTATCGATTTAACTCCTGATATGCCGGCTGTGGATCAGCCGATCACGGAGATGCTCGAACAAAACTATATGCCGTATGCGATGAGTGTTATCGTATCACGTGCTATTCCTGAGATCGACGGTTTTAAGCCATCTCACAGGAAACTTCTTTATACGATGTATAAGATGGGACTTCTTACTAAGGACAGAACAAAGTCTGCTAATGCCGTTGGTCAGACGATGAGATTGAATCCTCACGGTGATGCGGCTATCTATGAGACAATGGTTCGTCTTACAAGAGGTAATGCAGCTCTTTTGCACCCTTATGTAGATTCTAAGGGTAACTTCGGTAAGCAGTATTCCAGAGATATGGCATATGCAGCTTCCCGATATACAGAGGTTAAGCTTGAGAAATTCTGTGAGTTGATCTTTGACGGTATCGATAAGGATGCAGTAGATTTTACTGATAACTATGACGGTACTATGAAAGAGCCAATGCTCCTTCCGGCAGCATTCCCATCGATCCTTGTTAACAGCAACATGGGTATCGCAGTTGGTATGGCTTCTAATATCTGTTCCTTTAACCTTAAGGAAGTGTGTGAAGCCACGATCGCTCATATGAAGGATCATTCTGATGATCTTCTTGAGATAATGCCTGCTCCTGACTTTTCTGGGGGCGGACAGATCCTCTATGACAAAAAGGCTATGAAGGATATCTATGATACAGGACGAGGCTCTGTAAGGATCAGAGCTAAGTATCGTATCGATACAAAGAAGAATGCTATTGAGATCTATGAGATCCCTTATACTACGACTTGCGAAGCTATCATCGACGAAGTTTGTGAGCTCGTTAAGCAAGGTAAGATAAAGGAGATCAGTGATATCAGAAACTCTACTGATATCAGAGGTCTTAAGATAATCATCGAATGTAAGAGAGGAACAGATCATGATGCTCTCATGACTAAACTCTTTAAGTTTACAAAGCTCGAATCACCATTCTCATGTAACTTCAACGTTCTTATCAAGGGTTCTCCGAAGGTGCTTGGTGTATATGGCCTTATGGATGAGTGGCTCAATTGGAGAAGAGAATGCGTTAAGCGTGAGACAGCATTTGATCTCGGTAAGAAGAAGGATAAGCTCCATCTTTTGGAAGGTCTTGCTAAGATTCTTCTTGATATCGATAAGGCTATTGCTATTATCAGAAATACTGAGCTTGAAGAGGATGTTGTTCCTAACTTGATGAAAGGCTTTGGCATCGATGAGATCCAGGCTGAATATGTTGCAGAGATCAAGCTCCGTAATATCAACAAGGAATATATCTTAAAGAGAACACAGGATATCGATACTCTTAAAGATGAGATTGCTGATCTTGAGGATTTCCTTGTTAAGCCTAAGAGGATCGACAATAAGATCATCGAAGTACTTAAGTCTATCGCGAAGAAGTATGGTCAGGAAAGAAGATCCGAAGTTGTTATGCAGGAAGAAGTTGATACTTTCGTTCCTGGTCAGGAGATCGAGGATTATAAGATCAGACTTATGCTTACAAGACACGGATATCTTAAGAAGCACACGCTTGTTTCTCTTAGAAGTGCAGGTGAGCTTAAGGTCAAGGAAGATGACGAGATCTTTATCGATGTTGAGTCCAGTAATATAACGGATATCCTTTTCTTTACAGATAAAGCGAATGTTTATAAAGCAAAGGCTTATGAGTTTGACGATACTAAGCCTAGTGAATACGGTCATTATCTGCCTGGCGCACTCCAGATGGATGATGATGAGAAGGTTCTGTTTATGATCGCTACTAACGATTATAAGGGCAATCTCATGATCGGATTCGAGAATGGTAAGGTTGCAATGTTCCCTGTAAGCGTTTATGAGACGAAGCAGAACAGAAAGAAGCTTATTAATGCTTTCTTTGGCGGATCACCGGCTATTTCTTTCCTCATATTTGGCGAAGGCGAGAACTGTGATCTCGTAGCTCAGAGTGATATCTCTAAAGCTGCACTGTTTGATTCGGCTCTTGTTCCGCTTAAGTCAACAAGAACAACACAGGGTGTTCAGCTCCTTTCATCTAAGAGAGGTTCCAAGATGATCAGTATTCGCAGAGTTGACGAATTGAACTTTGCTGACCCTGAGTATTTCAGGATCAGAAGACTTCCTGCTGTCGGCTATTTTATCAAGGACGATCAGATCGTGAATAAACAGATGACACTCGATTTTGGTGCTGAGAATTGAGAAACAGTATAACTGAAAACATTTTTGAAAACGCAGGGAAAAAGGGATCTGTAAGTATTCTTTATTGGATCTCCTTGGTTCTCTGCGTCTCTGTTTTATTGTTTTCTGTAGGTGTTTTTATATTCCTGGATCGTTCTAAGGAATCAAAAGAATCTATCATCCCGCAGTTTGAGGCTGCGCTTAACGATGGAAGATATGATGATGCTCTTTCGATGTATCGCGAAATACATGATTCTGACGATCCAATGAAGAATGATGAACGTCAGGAACTCATGACTAAGATGGAAAATCTTGTTTATGAGAAAGCGATAACGATCGAAAACAAGATCAGATATGAGCGTTACAGTCTTAAGACTGATGACTTGAAGTTCCTTAACGGAATGGGGGAGATAACATATTCGCATCTTTCGAACTGGCTTAATTTCCTATGTGAGGAATTCCTTCTTGGAAATATAGAGAAACCTGATATTACGTTCATCTTTGACGAGATAACGGTTGTAGATAATATTTCTGCCGTGGCTTCTCCGCTTCTTCGAGAGGTAGACTCTATCGAAATGGCAAGAGGTGTCGTTCAGTCAGCTGAAGATAAGTTTTCTGAAGGTGATTATATATCCTCTGTTCAGCTCTATACGAGTGTTTTAGATGATTCGGAAGGATTTGTTCATAATTTTGCTGATAAGCGAGTAGCTGAGATCAAGGAGATCATGTATCTTCCTATGCTTGATGAATGTGAGCATATGCTCGACAGATATCAGTATTATTCAGCGGAGACTATCTTATCTAGTCTTGCAGTTATCTTTCCTGATGATACTAGAATTGCTAATGATCTTATCATGGCTACAGAGAAGACTTCTCCGGTCGTGGATTATTACGGAAGTGTAGAGGTTATTTGCGTAAGACAGCTTATCGCTGATACAGAATTGGCTTTTGGCGAAGATTATTCTCCGAGTAATGATGAACTCTATCTTACAACAACAGAGTTTTCGAATATGCTCAATGAGCTTTATGCAAAGAATTATGTTCTTGTTGATGCTGAGGCTCTTGTTGATCTAAGTAATGAAGAGTACCTTGTTGAGACTAATCTGCGTGTTCCTGAAGGCAAGAAGCCTTTGATCATCGTAATTGAAAACCTGGATTATTCAATGAGAAATTACGGTAACGGAACATGCGAGAAACTTGTTATCAATGAGCAGGGACAAGTGTGCGGTGAGTATGTTAACTCAGCCGGACAGGAAGTCGTGACAAGATCTTCTGAAGCTATCGGAATCCTTGATATGTTTATTGAAGAACATCCTGATTTCTCGTTTAACGGAGTTAAGGGAGTCATTTCCATATGCGGATACGAATCATGCTTTGGTTATGTAATAAGCGAGGATGAAGTTGATGATCATAACCTTGCTCTCAATGCTATCGGAAGACCAAGTGAGGACATCACATCTCAGGATATAGAAGCTAATAAGAATACAGTATCCTCGATCGTTAAGATACTTAAGGATACCGGATGGAAATTTGCTTCTTCGACATATGGAAATATCAATGCTGCTGATTCATCAATGGAAGAGATAGTTTCTGATTTTGATAAATGGAATGAACAGATCGGCTCAGTGCTTGGAACTACACACATGATCGTTTATCCGAACGGAAACTTCATAAACGGAACCGATCCTAGAGCTGAACATCTTAAAAGTCTTGGATTCAGGATCTTTTTCGGTATTGGTCCTAACCCGTATTATACGTACGGAATCAATTATCTGTATTACGACAGAACGTTGGTAAACGGCTCTACGATGAGAAATGCAGACCTGTCAAGATTGTTTGATGTATCTGCGGTTTATGATGACTCTAGAGTCAAGAAATTGGAATGATTTTGGGGAAAACACCTTTGAATTATCAAATTTCTTTTTTATAATGAAGGTAATTGACATAGTTTTGAAATAATAATTGAGCTAAACTATTGTATAATCAATAGGTGTGGAGGATATAAACATGGCAAATAAAACAGACAGATTAAGTCAGTATCTGGACAATGACGTTCTCTTATGGAAGGATAAAAAGCGTTATCTCGGTTTGCCTATATCTTTTACAACATATAGTTTTGATAACAATCGTCTTTATATCAAAAAAGGTCTTTTCAGCACCACTGAGGATGAGATCCTTCTTTATAGAGTTCTTGATGTAACGATCAGACGTACGCTTGGTCAGAAGATATTTGGAGTTGGAAGTATTTTCCTTAACACTGCAGATCAGACTTCACCTGTTATTGAGATCAAGAATATCAAGCATTCTGACAGGGTCAGAAAAGCTCTCAGCACGATAGTTGAGAAGGAGAGAGACGAGAAGAGAGTTCTCGGTAAAGAAATGTTTGGTTCTGCGAGCATGGAACTTGAAGATTTCACGGCTCACAGCCTGCATTTGGATGATTGATAAGTTTAAGGGGTATATATTTTGGAAACTAGATTGGATCGCTACGATGGCGCTAAACAAAAGAAACTCGATCAACTTAAAGCGTTGATCGAGGAGTCTAAAAATATAGTTTTTTTGGGCGGCGCAGGCGTTTCAACAGAGAGTGGTATCCCAGATTTCAGAAGCGGAGAAGGAATATTCAACCAGGAAACAGGCTTTAATTACAGAGCTGTTGATGTTGTTTCCCATTCTTTCTTTATTGAGCATCCTGAAGAATTCTATGATTTTTATAGAAAGAAGCTTTGTTATCCTGATGCTAAGCCGAACAAAGCTCATAAGGCTTTGGTAAGACTTGAGCGCCAGGAGAAACTTAAGGCTACTATCACACAGAATATTGACTGTTTACACCAGATGGCGGGAAGTAAGACTACTATCGAACTTCACGGATCTGTACATAAGAATTATTGTATGGACTGCGGCAAGAAGTATAAGCTCGACTTTATACTCGGTACGGAAGGAATTCCTCGTTGTACTAAGTGCGGCGGTATCGTAAGACCTGCAGTTACATTATATGAAGAGAATCTTGAACATGATAAGGTTGATGCTGCAATAAAGGCTATCAAGAAGGCTGATCTTCTTATTATCGGCGGTACTTCACTTACGGTTTATCCTGCAGCTACTTTTGTTCAGTTCCTTAAGCATGACAGAGTCGTAATCATCAACAAGAGTTCGACACACTTGGATCTTCAGGCGCTTTTGTGTATTCATGACAGTATCGGAGAGGTCTTGGATTATGTTGTCCCTAAGAGAAGACCTCGAAAGAAGACAGCAAGTACAGCTAAAAAGACAACGAAGAAGACTACTGCTGCCAAGAAAACAACCGGTAAGACTACAAAGAAAAGTGCTAAGAATTCATAAGTCTTCCCCGGTCGGAAGGAACTTTTAAGATGAGATTTGACGTTGATTTTTTCGAGAAAAGAAAAAATGAATTAAGTAAAGAAGTAAAAGAACTAGAGAAGAAGAGTGGACAGATGAGTATCATTCGTCTCGCTCTTTTTTTGTTGTCTGCAGGAACTCTTATAACAGGATTAGTAATCAAACAAGAGCTGATCCTGGGTGTGATCGCTGGCCTCATATTTGTTGCTTTCATCGTACTTTGTGTGAAGCATCATAAGGTCAATACAGACTATAAATTCAAGAAAACTCTCTTCGATATTAATGAAGAGTATATTTCTCGTGTTAAAGGTAATTTCGATGGATTAAAGGATAAGGGAACAGAGTTCACAGTACCTGATCACGATTACTGTGTTGATCTTGATGTCTTTGGTGAAACATCCCTTTTCGCTCTTTATAACATTTCAGAGAGTGCTTTTGGCAGAAGTGCTTTTAAACACGAGCTTCTTAACGCACATATCCTCGGCAGATCCAATTCAGAATTGATCCTTCGTCAGAAGGCTGTTCACGAGTTTTCCGACAAGATCGATTTCTTGCAGAAGTATCAGACACTTGAGAGAATGGGAAGACTTGATAAGATGCCTGTAGCGCTAATAGCTCTTGCATCTAATAAGGCTCTGACCTTTTCGAAAACAAAGCGTATATTGAGCAGGATCATCTTATTACTTTGGCTCATACCGTTCGCGCTCCTTTTTGTATCGACAAAGTTGTTTGTAACAGGCGCTCTTGGAGTTATCCTTGTAAACCTGATCGCAAGCTTTCTTATGTCTTCTTGTTACAGAGAATACTTTAACGCTGTTGACGGTATCACAAGACAGACAAAAGCTCTTCATTCGCTTTATAAGATCTTAGAGGATGAAGGCTTTAAAGAGGAACTTAATGTTCAGCTTATCAAGGATTCCAAGACAGGTAAAAAGGTATCGGAAGGACTTGAGTCGCTTGCAAAAGCATGTGCTATTACAAGGTTCCGTTCTCAGCCGCTTCTTGCGATCGTACTTAACTGTCTTTGCCTTTATGATTGCTTCTGTGCTGATAAGCTTGTTAACTGGGCAGAAAAATATGGCGTATCTCTTGAAGGTAACATTAAGAATCTTGGTGTTATCGAATCATTGATGTCTGCATCTATGGTCGAAGTTATTTCGGCTCACTCATGTGTTCCGACATTTGCATGCGATGATCAAGATTCACCTAAGAATGCATATTTTAAGGGAACTGATATGCTTCATCCTCTTCTTGATCCTTCAAAAGCTGTTAGTAATTCCATTACTATCGATTCCAAGATCGCTCTTATTACAGGTTCGAATATGTCTGGAAAGACTACACTTATCAGAACGATAGGTGTAAATGCTGTTCTTTCTTATATGGGAGCTAATGCTTTAGCAAGTTCGCTTGAGATCGGCAGGATGAGGGTCGTATCATCCATGAGGATCGTTGATAGCATGAAAGAAGAGATGAGTACTTTTAAAGCGGAACTTGTCAGGATCTCTAATATCGTTAATGCAGGACGCGAGGGAAGACCTCTTCTTTTCCTTATCGATGAGATCTTTAGAGGAACTAATTCAGCTGACAGGACATCCGGTGCGATGACTGTTCTCAAGATCCTTTCGAGCGATAAGATAATTGGTTTGATGACTACGCATGACTATGCGCTTTGTGATCAGGCTAAAACTGAATTAAGCAATATCTGTTATTATCATTTTTCTGAGACTTATGATGATGAGGGTATTTATTTTGACTATAAATTAAAGGATGGAGTATCAAATATTTCTAACGCAAAGTATCTGATGAAATTAGTCGGTATTATTGTATAATGTTATGAAATGTTTTTTTTGGAGGAATTTGTTATGGAGTCTTATATAAATAATATCGATTTTTTCAGAGGTAATGATCCTGAAGCACTTGTTGCTCAGTATGGTACACCTCTTTACGTATATAATGAATCAGTATTGAGATCTCAGATGAAGAAGGTTGAGGGACTTATCAAGAAGTACCCATATACAGCTAACTACTCGATCAAATCCAATTCTAATCTTTCTATTCTTAAGATTGCTTTGGAAGAAGGTCTTAATGCTGATGCAATGTCAGTTAACGAGATGAGGATACTTCTCCTTGCTGGTTTTCCGGCTGAGAGAATCTTCTTTGTTCCTAACAATGTAAGTGCTGAGGAACTCACATTTGCTCACGATAACAACATCATGACAAGTTTGGATTCCATCGACCAGTTAAGAAAGTTCGGTGAATTATTCCCTGGTTCCAGATGCGCAGTAAGAATCAATCCTGGCGTTGGTGCAGGTCACCATGAGAAGGTTGTTACAGCAGGTAAGAAGACTAAGTTCGCTATTGCTGAGGAAGATATTGATGAATTGTTGGAAGTTGCTTCCAAGTATGATCTTAAGATCGTTGGTATCAACCAGCACGTAGGATCTCTTTATATGGTAACTGATCCGTTTATCGCAGCTATCAAGAATTTCCTTAGGATCGCCAGAAGATTTGAAGGTCTTGAGTTCATCGACTTTGGTGGTGGTTTTGGAACTCCTTATCATAAGCTTTCAGGTGAGGAGAAATTCGATATTGATAAGCTTTCTCAGGAGATGGAAGTTATTCTTGATGAATTCGTCGCTGATTACGGATATGCTCCGCTCTTTAAATCAGAGCCAGGTAGATATTGCGTAGCTGAATCTTCTGTTATTCTTGGAAGAGTACATGCTACTAAGAGTAATTACGGACATAAGTACGCAGGTACAGATATCGGAATGAACGTACTTGCTAGACCTACACTTTATGATTCATGGCATGATATTGAGATCTTAAGAGGGGGAAAGGTCGTATCTGCTAAGGAAGGCACTGAGGTTGTTACTGTTACAGGTAATATCTGTGAGTCCGGTGATATCCTTGCTAAAGACAGAGAACTTCCTATCATCAAGACGGATGACCTCGTAGCAGTTTTGGATGCAGGTGCTTACGGTTATTCCATGAGCTCTTCATATAATCTTCGTCCAAAGAGTGCTGAGATCCTTATCAAAGATGACGGTGAGGTTAAGCTGATCAGAAGAAGAGAGACATTTGAGGATTTAATTTCATTATTCTGCTGATAGATTTATTGTTTTATTTATTAATTTAATATATTATTTTTTTAGTATAGTTAGTATTTGGTAGGGGCAAATGCAAGAAGGGGTATTTAATAAGTTTAGCAGCTATGCGCTGGATTATTCCTTTTTTAAGGAATTTGCCGGCACGTCAGTATACAGGGATTTCTATTTTAGGATCTCTGAGGGTGCTTGTGACATTTATGTCGGTCGTGACTTTAAACTCCTTCATCATTGCGTAACTCACCAGGCTAGCGATAGAGATAATATCATTTCCAGCACATTAAGAGATTTTTTCAGTATCCTTCTTAATTTCAGGAAGGTTCATGAAGTTGATGTTGTTGGTTCTAAGGCTTTTCTTAATGAGATTTCCAAGCTTGAGAACACATGTCTCATTACAACTAGGAACAGTATCCTTTTTAAGAGAATGCTCGATCAAAAGATAGTTTTCGATAAACCTATCTGTCTTATCTTTGAGGATGACATTAAGTTCTTCGATAACAGTACAGAATGTTATGCTTCAGTTAGTGAGACTGAGATCAGCCCGTTAGCTTCAAGGACTGAGTATCTTGATTCGCATGTATTCTGTAATGTTGGTGATGTTGTTCAGACAGCTTCTCAGAAATCCATAGTATTGTCTTCAAGGATCAGTAACGGTGCTGAGGGTATGATATTTAAGACCAATGATCCAAGGATCGTAGCTAAGATCTACCACAGAGGTGTTATCACTCCGCTTCGTTGGAGTAAGCTTACCAAGATGGTTTCGAGAGGTATTAGTGCAGTTGAGATCTGTTGGCCGATCGATCTTTTGTTCTTCCAGGGCGCTCCTGTAGGTTATAC
>JAGCGE010000226.1 GCA_017649745.1 Clostridiales bacterium
TACAGTAGATCCGAAAATATTGCCATCTCAAGCGAGATTAAGCATTATTCCAAATGTTGAATCTGAAGGATTTCCTATACAACCAGCATTTATACTCCAATGACTCCTTAAAGTCTCTTCTATGAACCCACTAAAATTGAAATTATTCTCATCTACTCACATATTACTCAAATTCTATTTCTTTGTCGTAACCAAACATTTCACAATAAGCTACACGACACATTAGCTCATTAAACATTTTTAAACCTTCTCTTAGCTGTTTATCAGTTACATAGAAGCATCTAGACCAATAGTTAGGAATAGTTTCTACTACTAACATATTGGCTTTGAGTTTCCAACCAGTTTCTTTAGAAACACCATAATTACGCATACAATAAAACCATAGTACTTGACTATAACATCCCATTTGACGAGCATAATTATAGTGATCAAAAGAACCACCTTCTGGAACCATAAAGCAGTTAACACTTTTACCTGTAGTCTTTAAGTCATTAAGTGTTACTATTTTGGAATCAAAGTCAATTGTCCAGTTATCTGCTTTTAATTTAAATCTTAATACAGCACATTCATGTCCTTTATAAACAACTATAAAGTCCATAAACAATGCATCCTCATTAAAGGATAGTATTGGATCTCCAAAAGGTGTTACAGGATGTAACTTGCTCATTATTTCTTGATTACCAAGACAAGATTTAATACAAGCGTCCGCTTTATCCCAGTCCTTGTCGGATAAAATTCTACGGACTTTTTCAGTAGGAGTTTTATTCAGTTCTTCTAGATTCTTGGAATACGTATCCCAGACATCTTTAATAGAATTCAGTCGATTAACGTCTGTATCTATAGATGCTGCATAATAATCAGCTTTTTTGGCAGCTGCTTTTATTGCATCATCCAATCCAATCCCCTCTTTAAGAAAATCAGGAATAAAAATCAAGGTATCACCTAACTTTGATCCAGGATTTCCTAATTTAGGAGCTAATTCAAAAGATTCTGGCTGAAGAAGACACTCATGAACAGCACTACCCAACTGAAGACTAGAAGTCTTCAATTTGGGTGGTGCCTTAAATAGAGATGGATTACCGCCTTCTTTCGGATCAATCCATTTTAATCTAGAATTAGATATATAACGTGAATATTTAGAAGAAAAATAAGTATCGTCATCTATTTCCTCTTTGCGCACGGAATTGATATCTGGTACAATTTTAAAATCGCTAAACTTTACTTTCTCCATAATCTATTATTCTAAATTAATATGATCATTTAATTGGTAAATTCAGATCATATACTCTACGATGCCCTACATTATAATACTTGTTATGAGGGGCATCCATCAAATAACAAAATATACCAGCGTCAATAGCGTCTTTATAATTGGCCCATTTATCGTCAATTAAAATACTTACTTTATGCTCCTTTAATAAATCGATTTTACTTTCATTCCACGGAACACAATAAACTGGTGCACAAGGAAAACCGTTTCTTTCAAGATTTCTCTTAGTCCACTCTACTGGAATACTACGACTGGTAATGTATAAATCAGGTTCAAAACTCGGCAGATGCTTAGTTGGCAGAGTTGTCCAAAACTCTTCATCTGTACTTAGATCTTGTAATTTCTCTCTAATACTATAAGATCCATTCCAATAATCATTAAGTTTTGTACCTGTTTTTGCCTCATAGGCTCCAATGAAATCCAGACAAACATCGTCAATATCCAATGCTACAACTGGACGATTCATTGGCAAGAATATCCTGTTATCCCCAGCAGGATTAATATAGAAATACTCAGCAAGAATTAAAGCGTTAGCTGCAACTTCTGCAATACTTAAATTACCTTCTGGAGTGTAATCTTCTCCTAACTCAAACGCTGTTAAATGCTTCTTAAGCGAAGAAATTACATCTGACCACTTTAATCCTTTCATCCATTCATGTACGTCATGCTTTTCTAACTTTGACGTAAGAACTTTGTTTACTTCATTTAATCCACGCTGCGGGACTAAATCGTACCTAATTGGTAATAATTTCTGGTTCATTTTCTTGACTATCTCCTTGTAAAACTTGTACAAACATACTTGCAAGTTTCATTGCTAAATCCGGTTCTTTATCCGATTCTTCAGGGTCTATAGCCATTTGCATACTAAGACCTTGTTCATCCTCGGTAAAATACATTGTTATTTTAGTTTCCCGAGTTTGAAATTTAACTACGCATTCTTCGTTTTGTTGCATTTATAAGTTTAATTAATTAGCATAATCTTTGATTAACTCATAAAACAATTCCTTGCTTATAATAACACATTCGCCAACAGAACAAATATTAGTTTCCTTCTTCTCTTGTTTGTTCCAAATAATAGCAAATGTTTTTGGATCCACAGTAGATTCGCTTCGAATTTTAAAATATGAGGGAATTGATTGAGTCTTTTTTAGCTGTATGTTTACTGGTAACTTATGTTGAGTATCTATAATATCAACTTTATTATCATCTGTAGATTTACTTTCACTTCTACTAGTTTTTACACCAGTAAACCCAAGATCTCTTAATTCTTTAGCAATTTGTGCTTCGTAACGATTTCCTTTGTTTTTAGAATATGCTTTACTTCTTTGCCTTTTTGGTTTTTCTTGTTCAATATTATTCTTCTTGGTTTTTCCCATAATAATCTTTCACGTTATTGATTAATTCACGTGTTCGTTTATCACCATGAGCCTTCCTAAAATCGCTTATATCTTTATCACCTCCGTGTCTAGGGAGGAATATAACTTTCAAATCCCTGAATTGCTTCTTAATTTTACACATTGCTTTTATACCAGGTTCATCATTGTCATAGTTGATATAAATTCGATTGAACTTTGTTTTTAATTTCTCGTATTGTGAATCTGTAACAAACACGTTTTCTGAACAAGGCGCAATTGCAGTAATTCCATATTCATAAAGAACCATTACATCTTTAAGAGATTTGGTTATTACTAAATCTTCGCCACCTTGCTTTGGAAGTAAATGAGCTCCCTGAATTTGAGTAGCTTTTCAATTTCCAACAAATTTAAAATTACGACGAGACGGAAAATAAATCCGTCAATATTCTACACCTTCTTTTGTACCGCCAAAATAGCCGTAGCAACGTTCGTTTCCACTATAAACAAAGAAGATGTTTCCATTTAGTCAAACTGTTTTACAAGGATAGACCTTGAATTTATCCAAAGTCTCTTTTGTAATACCATATCTTCCCCACCAATTTAGATCAACGTCATCTCATTCACGTATTTCTACTTGAATTCGGGACGTTTCTGACTTTTCAATTTTGGTTCCGGAGTATTTGATTTTCGCTTTATTTACAGGAATATCAGGACGACTAATCAATTTAAAATCGTTGGCTATTATTTGTAAAGCCATGTAGTAGGAGGTGTTAAACAATATCTGAACATATGCGAAACAATCAATAAATGATGAATCGCCAAAATCATGCATGATTAACCGTCCTGATTTATTCCTATAAAATGATACAGTTGGATGTTTGTCGTTACGTATCTTTGAGCAAAACAAACCTTTTTGAACTTTTATTCCATAGTGTTCAAAAATTTCTTCTTCAGAAACCTTCGAAAGGATATATTCTTTAGTTAAATTGATAGTACTTGTTAGATCATAAGATACGTCTGACATTGCTTATTAGAATGGAAGATCTTTCTCTTCGTCGTCCATTCCAAGAGCTTTTGCTAAGCCGTCTGTACTACCAGTTGTAGTCTGAGCCATATTAGTAGGTTGAGCATTCTTTGCTGCATCAATTCTCTTTTGTTCAGACTGATTCATTACAAGACCGTGTCCAATAAATCTTGTAGCGATACCAAGAGCACCAGCTCTATTGATTTTTGCAGGGAATCCAGGAATTGAAGAGAATCCGTTACTTTGAGGAACAAGTTTAATTTCAACTTCTGCACCAGCATAAGGTGTGGTCCAGAAATTAACCAATTTAACAAGTTGATCAAAGTTAAGACTCTTAACATTTACTTTCTTCCCATTGACAACAACATTTTCTTCATCGATACTTTGACCAATCTCAGGATTTAGGGCGTCGATAATTTGACGAACCGCAATCATGAAATGTTCTGCAGGAGACGGATTAGGTCCAAACTGACTAGCAGTTCTTTCTGCAGATGTAGGCTCAAAGAAATTGTGAGTAAACTCTCCATAACCGTCTATATCGAGTGTAAGTTTCATAGTTTTGTAATCCTGACCGGTATTCTGAGAATGAATGTCACTTAATTCAACAGAAACAAATTTTGCTTTATAAATACCAGGCTGAAGGAAATTTCCACTTTCTTTTACGCCAGTGGTGGCGCTTAAATCAAACATACCCATATTAAAAATAATTTAAATAACACTAAAATGGAAGAGCATCTTCACAATTCTCTTCTTCAAGGATTTCATCAATCACATCTTCTACGCTAGGTTTTTCTAATTCTTCCATTGCTTCTTTAACATCGGAAAAATCATTTTCCTCTTTAGCGCTACTGTTATCTACTGGTGTAAGAATAAACACATTATCCTTTACTACACCATCTTTATCTTTAAATTCTGAGAATGTAAACATTGAGCCAAACTTCATTAAGCTGACTCTCTGCTGACCTTTAAATGAAACAGTACCCTTTTTAGTTAGCTTGTTTCCGTCTGCACCATCCGTAAATACTTCAGATTTACTTATGATCGGATAAGTTGTTTCGTTATCTACTGTTCAATAATTAATAGATAGTCTATCGCCTGCTACAGCGCCTAATTTACTAACAGCAGATGCAGTTAAAATGAACTTGTTGTCATCTAACTGTAAATCGAAGTCCTTTGCTGTTACTGCGGTTACAGTTTCAACTTTTACATTGCTAACTTTTTGAGTTACTTCATCAAATTCAAATGAAACTTTAAGCATTCTTTAACGATGGATAAATTCTTTCCCAATGTGAGGTAAATGTGCCATCTTCATTTCTTTCTGCAACAACAATATCTTTATTTGCGAGATGTTGTGGCCTTGCTCCAGTTAAAACTTCTCCATCCTGGCCAAAATTAATGCAAAGATTTGAATCATCATCACGATGAACAAAACCAATTGCATCAGATCTTGCAGACAGAATTCTCTTAAGTTTTCCCGTTAAATCAAGATCCTTAACAGAACCATCAAGATTTTCACTTAGAGATACGTCCTTAACATGTCCACAAATAATAATATTATCAGCAGCACTTGCAATTAAATCCACAATTGCTTCTACGGCCTGTCTAAGAAAACTATATCCAGAACCATTAGGAAGTCTTGTAATATCTGTAACATTTGCATATCTTTCAGAATACATTGGTGAACTCTTGTAAAGATTTACAGCTACAGGTTTTGCAATTTCCTCAACTGCGGTAATTGTATCTATTGTTATATACTTGTAAGGCTTTCCAGCCTCTTTAATTGCCTTAATAACTTCTTTTAAGGTTGATAAATTATCAATCTTAACTTTTAATGCATCTACATATGTAGATCCATTTTCAAAATCCAGTATTAAATTATTCTCAAGAGTACTTAATACTGTGGTTTTACCAACTTTAGGCAGTCCAAATAATATTAGATATTTAGGATCTTGCGTTTCAGCTGGAATTTTTGTTGTTGGTAATGTTACTGCCATTAAAAACTAAACGTTATAGGTTTTTTAACTTCTCCAGTCTCTTTGTCGACTGTAGATTCATCTTCGTTTTCTGTACAGTATTTGCACGGAATATTACCTCGTTCTGTCAGGAACTTAGTAAAATCCGTAATTTTGTCTGGCTCTGGTAACTCTTTAAATCATCCAACACTGCCCCAGAAACCAGTACATATAACCCTATTGGCTATACCATAACGATTTTTACTTACAATAATACTTCTTAAAACCTCTCCAATCCCATCATCACCAAGTACTTTAAATCCACGATAGGTAGACAGTTTTTCTCTAAATGGAAAGAATAGTTGCAATACTACATCAGAATCTTGTCCTGGATTTCCAGAATCTTTCAAATCATTCAATCCAGGTTCTGATAAATCTGCCTTTCTTCTATCCATAGAAGAAGATTCTCGATTTTGCTGCATTAATGCAAATCAAGATAACGGTAACTTCTTTTTCAGAGTAACCATATATTTTGATAACTCATCGATTTCTTCTTTTAATTTTCTACCTTCTTCACATCTGATTAACGAGAAGTGATCTAACACTCCGATTATTAACTGATGTGGATTATTAGGAATATAAACTTTTCGATTTCCTCTTTTTTCAAACGTACCTATCGTTTCGGCAAATTCTAAAGTACATTTATAAACAGAATTAGCACTTACCGTTGATTCAATAATAACAATATATTTAGAAACGGAATCAATTCAATCTCTCGCCTTTTCCAAACATTCGTATGCATAATCGTTTAATGGTTGCATAAACGAAAACATATCATCAATAGTAAGATAAATTCCAAATTCTTCTGCACAATAAAGTGCCATTAATTTGGCAAGTAAAACATCCTCTCCAATCTCCAAAGAAAAATACAGAAAATAAACTGGTTTCTCTTCATTGATTTGTTTTAAAAGATTATACATCATATATAGCACAAACGAGGTTTTACCTACAGAACTAGCTGCACTAACTAGATAATATCTATGTGGTTGAATACCACCTATGACTTTATCTAGCTTTTGCATACCGGTAGATTTACCAATATTTTGACCTTTTCTACCTTGAGTAATTATTTTTCAAAGTTCTTCTAATTGTGCCATTATATAGTTTCGTATACATTAAATGTCGTTTCAACTTCACCTTCCTGAGGATGTTCTTTTAGATAAGCGAGCTCTGTTCATTTCTGAGATATAATAAATTCACAAATTCCATAACAAATCTTACCATGTTCTTTACCTCATTGAAGTAATTCCATTACTTCTTTATGCTTTTCGGGATTGTGTTTTATTGCAGAAGAATACGCAAAGAAAAACTCATCAAGTGTGTTAAATTTCTTTGCGATATTTCTTAATGGAAGTAGTTTTCCATTAGATGATACAAAAGGTGGATATGCTTCAAACAGTTCTTGTCCCATCTCACCTGAATTCTTTAATCAAGATTTCAAGAAATTCTTATTGAAATCAATTTCGTTTGGATTATATTGATCACCAGGATTATAATCCTTTTTGATTAATCCCTTACTTTTTAACGATTCAAATATTGTTCTTAGTCGTGTTCCTCCTCCATTATTAAATCATTTAGCGAAGTATTCAGGATGTCCTTCCTCGTCACGAGCTAAAAATGTTAGATAAACAACTAAGAGTTCATCTGCCGTCAAATTATAAGTAGTTAGTAAATTTAAAATAGTGTTTATATCCAATTTAATAATGTTTAAGTTAAACACACCTCAAACATTACATTTATTTATTTCTCCCTTAAAGGATATTTAATCGTTAAATAGTTCCATCTGTACAGGCGGGAATGATTGTTTGATTTTATTCTGCAATTGTTCAGATTCAACACAACCATGGATAAATTCACAAATCCAATCCACGCTTTCTGTAACATCTTCTTTTAGATAATCAAGAAACTGCTTTTTAGATATTCCACTAAGAACATCTTGAACTTGACTATCAGTCAGACTAATCATCATGGTTAATATAATCTAATAAACTTATTTCTGGTTCAATACCAGTACAATTAATTGCGGTTTCCTCAAATAAAGATAAATACTTTTCTATAAAAGGAACTAATATCAGATCATGATGAAATACAGATACATCGTGCATATAAACAAGATCGTTTTCATCAATCTTACCTTTAAACTCAGGAAGTATTTCCGGTTTGAAATCAGGCTTTGGTTTAATTCCAACAGTTTGGACAATAGGAAATGCAAGAGCTGGATCAAAATTTCCTATAGATAAACCTTCTGGATATACCAATTGTGAAATTTCATACCCTTCTTCATAAATTCCTATTTCTCCATCGTCTGGAAATTCACCTTCATCTAATCTAAAATAATCTTTATTATAATTTTTATTAAACCAGTCCTGAAAAGTCTTAAAATTAAACTCTTTCATTAGAATCTAAATTTGGTATTTGTAATACTTTCTCTTTCTCTAGTTTCTATAGATTCACCATTAAGAACCCTATCCAGTTGTTCTTCATTAATTGTAATAACTTTAGAAGTAGTTGAATTGTTAAATCAGTTTACTTCTTGAGTTCCTTTCAAAACTAATGTAAATATTTCAGAAGTTTTTCCTTCTTCAAATCTTATAGCTCTACCAATTCTTTGTGTCTTTCTGGTTTTAGACGAATCAGTATGAAGTATCACTTCAAGATTTATTCCTTTACAATCCAATCCTTGATCAGCCGCTTTAGAAGTATGAAGAAAACCACAAGTTGCTGCATCAAATGCTGCAATAGTAGCTTTATTTTCCTTCTTTTTCTTTTCAGAATGCATTGTTCAACCATTACCAAAAGATTCTGCTTGTTTTATAGTCGACGAAAAAGTTATTCCTTTTTTATCTTTTCGAGCTTCAAGAATTTTCTTTGCAACTTCCATCTTTTTAGGATGATTGTAAATAAATTCCTTTCTTTTGCGCATGCAACGGTTTCATTTCTGAGCAACTCCCATTAGAGTATTACCATCCAATCCCATCTTTTTAGCATATTTACGACATTGAATGATATCTGTAGCACAACTCATTGCTAATTTGAAATCTCAATCAAATACAGCAAAGCATTGATTGAATTCTCTTGTTAAATTATTATATTCTGTTAAGTCTACATCTAATAAAACAAGATATTCTCTATGTGGAGCAACTCATCCATTTGTTTCTGCTAATTCTATTGGAATTGTATCACAAACAGGTGCGTATTTACTAATAAGTATTTCTTTGCCATCTAGTCTTTCAAAAGTAGCAGTAAGACCAAGAATATTATTATACGAAACTTTCTCAAATACCTTTGAAAAAGTATCAGCAGCCATTAAATGAATTTCATCAATAACAAGAAGATCACAAGTTCAATCATACTTTACTACAGTATTAATTATTTCTACTCTAGCATTATCTAATAGACCTCATTCTTCTAGTTTATCGATTCATTGTTCTTTTAAAGGTTCAGTAGGAACAACTATTAATGAAGACGCTCGATCATTTCGTTTAACAAAAGCGGATATAAGATTTAAAGCAATTCTGGTTTTTCCAAATCCAGTACAAGCTACAACGGTAGCAGCACCAGATTTTAATCAGTTTCGAAGACATTCTTTTTGACGTTCATCTCTTGTTATCATAGTGTTAACTGTTGGTCTTTCATTTTTTCAATAATCTTATACGCTTCCGAAATATAATAAGTATAATTTATATCACGTTCTTCGATACTTTTTACATCAAACTTATTATAAATTGTTACAGGAGAAGATGCACATAGTGCAGTCTGAGATCCGTACGGTTTATCAGATTCATCAACTTTTTGTTTATAAATCGGCTTACCATACATAGACATATAATATCTATTTATATGGGATACTCTTTTACCACCATAAAAGACTTCAAACTTCTTATCAACTTTCTGAAACGTACAGAATTTCTTAATATCTCTACAAGACTTAATTGTTTCCTCTGGACTAATTCCTTCAACAAAATATTTATTAATTGCTTCAGGAATAATTAATGGGGCTAATCCCTTTCCAAGTATAGGCTCATCAATAAATAAACCCTTCTTCTTAATAAGTTTTGGATCGTGAGAATTACTTCAGCCTTCTTTAACTCCTAAATAATCATTAATAGCATATTGATAAAATCGTTCAAAATAATCAGACGCTAATGTAAGTCCAGTAATTTTACATCATTCGTCACATCATGCATGCGCCTTTTCTTGAAGATTCTTCTTCATCAAAACAAACACACCATCTGTATTACTTTGAATTATTTTACATCCGATTTCACTTAATCCTTCTGCAAGCATCAGTAACATTAACTGACCATTGATTCTGATAGTTAACGCCATTTTTGGATCATAACACCAAGAATATTCACTTTGCAAATTACCAGAAAGACCGTTTACCGATAACTTTAAAGTCTCATTCTTTAATTTATTGCCATTACGTTTTGCTTCAAGTCTTTCTGATATAATTCCAGCATAAACCTCTGTAAATTCTGGACCAAGATGTTGAGGATATAATCCTTGTGAAACGATAATCGATGGATACATCGAATCAACATCAACATCCTCGAGAAGTTCATCATCAGCGGGTTCAAATATTTCTGGAGTATTTACACTATGAACACCACCCATAGCAAAGGTGTGTTCTACACCACCAAGAACAAAGTGTCTTTCAAATGAATTATCATTTGGATTAACACATAGATTCTTTAACTCGTCTAATAAATTTTGTAATACCGTTGTTTTAAATGAAATAAATGGAAATATTATATCTTTAAAACAAAGGTTTTCACAAGGACTACGTAAATCTTTTATTTGAAATCATTGTTTGCCTGTTCGCTGTAAATAACGAACTTTAATAATTTCCATACCTAGATTCACACCGTCTTTATTTAAAGCCGATATATGATATTCATCTTCAATCGCTAAACGAAGATTAATATCTTTTTCACAACGAGATAAAAACTCTTCAGTACTTTCTACATCATTTAGATTATATGCAAGTAGTTTTTCAATATCTTTATCTGGCAGTGGTCTATTGAAATCTCCATCATATTCTTCTACATTTTGATATTCCATGGTTACTTGCAATGCTTTTAAACTAGTTCTCAATTTCTGAGATCATTTCATTGTAAGTAAATCCAAATCTGGAAATAGTTCTGCATACTTGTATTGTGACCAAGATGCAGAAGTTTCGGAATTAATGATTTTATCTGAGAATTGTTTGATTTCTGCAGTAATTTCTCAAACTGGACGAAGAATCAACCTCTTATAATTTATAATTAAATAAGATATGATTGGCTTATCATAATGCATGCTATTGAATCCTACAAAATAAACCCCACCATGTAAAAACAACTTAACTATTTCTGGTAAATCATTTCTACGAGAAGATATTTCGTACGATTTAACACGCTTAGATTCGGTATTTTTAACGGTGACACTAAAAAAATTAGGAAAGATTTCTACATCGTAAACAAAACAAGTTTTATTCCTTATTATCATCGTACTTATTTACAAGACTCCAACCCTTGTAAGCAGCAACATTTTCAATTTGTTCCTTTAAATTGGTCCATTTCTTAATATGATACTCAAGGTCATTATCAAGTAAAAGAAGAATTTTGTCTCTAAGTAACGTTAAGGTTGCAGATGGAACTGACGACACTCGTGTTCTTTGTTCAAGATTAAGGAGTGCTCTTAATTCAGAATAAGTTAGTCCAGTAGGAACTACTCGGAAATATCCTCCATCAATAAATAATCTTTCCTTCATTACCTGGATCCACGGACGAAGTTTATTATTTTCATCGAACTCTGTTAAATCCTTCTTTTCATCTTCTGTAAGCCAGATTCCAAGAGACATAATAAACTCATCAGAAATTAATTTTCTATTTATGGGTTCACAGGCATCTAGACAAGCATAAAGCAAATCTCCAATTGTTAATGTTTCAAATTCTTTTGGAAGAGCTGAAAACATCATTGTAATTGAAGCATCGTTTCCAACATGATTAAGTTCCTTGAATTTATTAATAAAATCAAGAATGTCTTTGTTGGTTTTAAACATTTCGATAGCCAAATCGTGTTGTAGATATCTATGCAGAAGTTCTGCATTACAACTTCTATGAAGTTTCTGAATATTCTTTCTAACTTCAAGTTTACCAAACTTATAGTTTGTTTTACGATATAGCATATCTAATGTATGATTATATGCTCTTTGTAGCTCATCTAAAGGCATATCTAATAACCGAATTGATTCGCCATTTTTATTAATTCAGCTTCAGTTATTGATATTATTTTCACGCTTTTCCATTGCCTGCGTGAGTTTATCTGCTAAATCACTCATATCTTTAAAATTTATAATTGTTATTAATTGGTTCTTTATCTAATTCCTTTATGAAGTTAAGAAAATAACATTGAGTATACTTATACGTTTCCTTAACTCCAGTATTTCGCTGATAATATTCATCACCAGCATTTACATACTCACATTCTAAAAAACCAGTGTCTCCTATTTCTGGATTTACGCCTGATCAATTAGGAAGTTTTGTTACTGTAACATAACGAAGAAGACTATTATTAGGCTCATCTAGATTCTGAAACACCATTGTAGTATACTGTTCATCCAGTTTAGCTACCAGTTTTCCCCGAATCGTCGTCTTCATTTAATGTACAAAAATAATGATTAAACTCTTTAATCATGGGGCTTAAATAACTGAAAACTTCTGCATTATTCTGTTCTAATGCATTATTTCCAATCTCTTTAAGCATGTTGTAATACTTTTCTTCAAGTGTTTTTAGATCCTTTACATCTGCTGCTGGCACATAGTCTACTGTCATAGTAGGATGTTTATGCGCAGGATCAAGTGCAATTGCTAATTTAATCAAATCGTTACAATTGAAATCTAAATTTCTTTTTACACTACAGAGTTGTAGAGACTCTTCTGTGTCATAGCAATAAATCGCATATAAGAATTGTTTAGATAGAACAATAAGATCTATAATACTTTTAAGAAAAGGATTTTCGTTCGATTCTTCTTGAGATTTGAATTTCATAATCCTCCTTTTTAGAGAACACACAAATCTATAGCATACAACGTTTTATGAAAATTAGTATTAAATTGTTCTTCGAACAAATCTAACAATAACGTAGATACCTCAAATTCGTGATCCTTAATATACATTTTAATTGGAAAAGTTGCTGTTGTATTTAACCATTTCCAAATATCTTCGTCTCTAAATTGAATCGTGTTTGGTTCTAGCCAAGTATGTACTTCAGATAATAGAAAATGTAACTCTTCAGAATGGTTTTTATCCAAGAGAGTAAGTAATTTTTCCATCTTCGGATCCAACATTAAATCCAACGGATCCTCGTGAGTCAGGCACGGATACCAATGGTTCCCCACCTTTTTTACTTTTATTAGAAAATTCATCTTCGGGTAAATTTAAACATCTAGCGGCAAATACACACAACTCATCAACTTCATTGTTAATTTCGTTGTCAGCATGTCCTTTTGTCCACTCCATCGTAACTTTATGAAAACTAAGATAGTCTAGTATCTTGAACCATATGTCAAGATTCTTTTTAGAATAATATTTTTCTCTATACCATTTTCCAACCCAATCCTCTGCAATCGTATTGACAACATACATTGAATCAGAAACAATAGTAATTTCGACAGGCTCTTTAAAATATTCTAATGTAGCTAATACAGCAAGAGCCTCCATTCTATTATTAGTGGTATTTTTAAAACCTTGATATAATTCTTTTACTTTATTACCTTGTTCATCAAAAATTATAGAAGCATATCCTCCAGCTTTTATACTATCTTGATAAGAACCATCAGTATAAGCTATATACTTTTTCATTTAATTAAATTTTAGTACAGAACATCTTCTATTTCTGAAAAGTAAGTCTTGCAGAATCAATTACAATCCTGCAAGACTTTTAAGTTGCTTACTTAATGTACTTAGCAAGACACTCCGAAATTAGAGACATTGCGTGACTTCTTGAAATCTCTCTAATTTTATTCCTCTTAACTACGATTGTAGAAAATTTAGGAGATTCCTTTGCTCTCTTTTCAGCAAGTTCCCGTCCAATCCTCTTTACGAAAACATCTTTGACAGAACAAACAGCAACACCAAAAGTCATTGTTCTTGTCTCAGTATCGTAGCAAGAAGCTACTGTTACTCGAGGAACTCTCTTGGATTCAGGTTCTGTCTTTTCATAAACATAAAGAACATCTCCGTTGTCATTCGTCAAAACAGGAAGATGACGAATGTGCACAGGAGCAGAATAATAAAATTTAACTTTCTTCATTTTTATTATCTTTAATTAATTCAAAAATTCCATTATTTGAAATGGATTTGATTACATAATCATTAATTTGGTCTCCAACACTGAGGAATGGACCACCTTCAGGATCTAGAGCTGCGACAAAATTACCTACCTTAGATTCACCTTCAAAAGCTATTAATCGATAACTATATCCAGAATTCTTATCAACCTCAAGTTGCCATAAATCACCTTTGATATGTTTTAATTTATGAATAAGATGATATCTAGCAGGTATTAATATCTCTTCATTAAAATTGAATTTCTTCATTTACAATTAAACAACTAGAAGATAAATAAAGATTAAGCACCGATATTGCGTTTTCAAGAGCAAGTCTGTCTGATTTTGCAGGATTTATAATTCCTGCTTCAATCATATTAACCCATTCCATTTTATTTGCATCAAAGCCTATATCAGGATCACTTTCATAGTCTTTAAAATTTCCACCAGCATTTGCAATAATACGTTCTTGAACAGCAAATAAAGATGTTAAAATAGCATTAACTTCTTTACTTAAATTCTGTTCCATTAAAGGTAAAATTGCTTTAATGAAAGAAACTCCACCTCCAGCAACATATCCTTCTTCGATAGCAGCCTTTGTAGCACAAACCGCATCTTCGATACGATCTCTTTTTTCTTTCATTTCTAATTCAGTAGTACCGCCAACATAAATTGAACAAACACCACCGGTTAATTTTGCTAATCTTTGAGAATGAAACTCTCTTAGAAAATCAGCATCTAGTGTGTCGGATACTTGTTTTAATTGTTCTCTAATCTGATCAACTCTTTTGCTAATTGCTACTTTTGATCCATGTCCTCCAATAATAGTAGTACTTTCCTTAGTTACAGTGACCTTTTCACATTTTCCAAGCATGTCTTCTGTAACTTTTGGAAGTTCTATTCCAGATTCATAGCTAATAACTGTACTATCAGTAAGAATAGCCAAATCATCTAGAATAAATTTTCTATACTCACCATAAGAAGGTGTTTTAATAGCACAAAGTTTAATACGACCTTGCATTACATTAATCTTTAGATTTGTAATAACTTCATCGTCATAATCTTGCGCAATTAAAAGAATCGGTTTATGTTTTCTTGCAGCAATTTCTAGAATAGGAACGATATCCCTCATTAACTGAATCTTTTGATCAGTAATAAGAATATATGGTTCTTCTAGTTCACAAATTTGTTTGATCGGATCAGTTGCAAAGAATTCGGACTCCATACCTCTATCAAACTGCATTCCAGTAATAATATCAGTATAAGTCCAAATAGTAGGACTTTCTTGGACGGTTATTACTCCATCTTTTCCCACTTTCTCGAAAGCTTCAGCGATAAGTTTTCCAATTTCTGAATCATTGTTAGATGAAATTCTAGCAATCCTTTCAATATCGCCATCTCCAATAGGTATAGCCTGATCTTTAAGATTCTGAACAACATTTTCAAAATAAGGCTTAAGAAGATTTTTTAGTTGAATTGGATTTGTTCCAGATTTAATAAGCTCATCAGCTGTTTTTATCATTTCGTACGCTAACACTACCGTAGTGGTTGTAGCATCTCCTGCTGTCTCAACAGTACGAACACTAGCCTCACGAAGCAACTGTACACCAAGATTTTCAAACTTATTTTTAAGCTGAATGTTCTTAGCTACACTTACTCCGTCTTTTGTTATTAAAGGCTTTTCATCTCTATACTCATCTATAACAACACATTGTCCTTTTGGGCCTAATGTTGAACTTACAGCTGTAGCAAGAACTTCCATGCCTTTAAGCATAGCTTCTCTTGCATCTTTATTAAATAGTAACTCTTTATTCTGCATTAAAATCCAATTTTCATCTTTGCAGAGGGTTCTGTATAATCTGGTTTATCTGGATTATAAAGTTCAGCTAATGTCATATCTTTAATAATAGAATGACCAAGATTATATTTTTCATTTAACGCCTGAACCTTATCTGCATGTAGTTTGCCAAATTCATATTTAGCGATACATCTTCCTTTTCTAAGTAGAGCGGGATCAATTCTCGTAATAGGAGCATTAAATGTGCAAATAAATTTAATATTTACAATATCACTTAAAAGTCCATCTGCCATATTTAGAATAGTAGCAATTGCATTATTAAATTGATTTTCCTCTCTATCTTCTAGAAGCTGTTCACAATCTTCAAGAATGAACACAGAATCAGTATGATCTGTTATGAAAGTAGTCAAATCTGGATCTCCAAGTCTCTGTGCAATACTATTTGGAACAATAATATATTCCTTTGGTACGGCACTAATAAGATGCCTAATATAAGAAGTCTTTCCACTTCCCATAGTTCCATAAAGTAGTATTAAACCACTGGAACGATCTTTGAGGAAATCCACAATATCGTCATTAATAGGAAGAAAATCATCATTGTAATTTTCTTCAATATTAACAATTCTGGGTTTAACATCTTTTTCAGATGTATAATAATCACCCTGATAAACCTTAATAAGGTTAACTTTACCTTCTTTCGATTCGATTTCTTGAGCAGGATAAGTATAAAAAATCTTCTTAGCGAATTCTATAATATCCTCTACCTTTTCAGATTGATCGTAACAAACAGTAATACCATCTCTCTTTACATAAATAATTCTGTTATCTCCAGCAATTATATTATATCTTTGACTTGGTTTACCGCTATTTCTCCAAGAAGGACTTGTGATTGGAATAGTTATTTCGTCTTTTTGTACTTCAGACGGATTATCAAGATAATCGGCTTGATATGTACGAACACAATCAATTTTTGTAAAGAATGGTTTAATTCTTTCAACATCCATTTCGGATATTTCTAAATTAAAATCATCATCTACATTATATTCGTATTTGGAAGGAATCTTATTATATAATGTAATATATAAAAGTTCAATATCAAGATTACCCTGAGAGTTGTAACATTCTCTAACGTTCATCTATTTGTTCTTTTATTTGTTCTATTATTTGAAGTTGAGAATTAATATCCCAATCCTCAAATTCTCACTCTTTTTCTCTTTCGTCTTTATAATATAACTTATGATCTTTAATATAAAAAGTCCATTTTTCTGCCCATATATCAAAGATTTCATTATTATGTTTCTTAATTATATTATATAACTCACTAACAGTAGCAGGAATCTTGATAACCTTAGTCTTTGAATTATCAATTAATTCCGGTGCTCATTTTAATAATACGGCTCTTATTTCTTTCTTTGGGGGCATTCCTAATTTACATTGAATATCTCCGTAATTTCAACCTTTCCTACGTAAGCCGATTATGATTTTTTCAAACCCAGTAGCATCTGGAAATTCTTCAGAAATGTCATCAATACATTTCATGAAGCCTTGTGTTAGTTCTACATATTTTTTCTCATAATCCATATTATTACTTATTTAAGATAAAATAACCTCCAGGTTTGCTGGAGGTACAAAACAGCACCCTCACAAGGACTCGAACCCTGAAAGTCAGTTTTGAAGACTGATGGCTTACCATTAACCTATGAGGGTGTAAAATTACGCCACTATATTTCAAGTGGCGTAAAGTAGATTTAATAAAGTCGACATTAGGGGCCCTGTCTTCTTTATTATTTTCTAATGCAAAGATAATAAATTTTTATTTATTTTGCAAATGTTTTTCAATATTTGCATTTATTTTCTCTTTAACCTCTTTCCAAGAAATTGGTTTGTACTCATTATTATCTACACCAACATCATATTGACTAGGGAAACAATATTCTAGTCTAGGTATATCTGTACCACTGGATAATGGACCAGAATGAACGTGTCCAAATAATTGAATAGCGAAATCAGTATGTTTACTTGGATTTTGATGAGAAAAACACAAATAAGGAAAATGATTAAGCCAAACTTCTCTATCTTCTATTAAAAGTCTAGCTTGAGGTACACATTCTTCGAATAACGCTCTTGTATTACCAGTAAGATTCTTCCAATCGTGATTACCTATAACAAGAATAATATGTCCGTTTAATTGTTCTACGATCTTTTTCCAGAAGGGATGACCTCCAAATGCAAAGTCCCCTAAATGAAATACTGTGTCATCTACTCCAACTACAGAATTCCAGTTGGCAATTAATTGTTCGTCATGTTCTTCGATAGAACTAAACGGACGTTTACAAAACTCAAGAATATGTCTGTGTCCAAAATGAGTATCGGAAGTAAAAAACAATCCGTCTCCAGAAAATCTAGTTATCATCGTTTGGTTTATTACAATATAAAGTTTTACCGTCTTGCGCTATTACAATAACGTTCATGGGTCTTGGTATTTGAAAACGAAAATCTCGTAAATCTTCACCATAAACAACAGTAATGCATCTTCTACTTATTTCCCATACCCAACCTTTATATATTTCTCCTTCGTCAAGAACCCAGACATCGTCCATTAAATCTAGATCTTTAATTGTCTTTTTCTTTTCCTCTGTCTTGTTCTGATTTGCGTTCATTAAGTTTTTCAAAAATCGGGTCAGCCACATATTTAGAAATAATATTATAAGTTGACATAAAAATTAAAGCCACAAGCACTAGAGGCCAAAAAGCACCAACTAATATTGCAGTTTCTACTGTTTCGTGATTATATGGTGGACCCATTACTCTGCAGAAAAGTCTGCCGAAGATCATTCCAACAATCACATACAAAATACAAATAAAAATCCACATAATTAAATATTTTAATGTTAGTACCCGGGCTGGGACTCGAACCCAGAACTCACAGCTTAGAAGGCTGTTGCTCTATCCAATTGAGCTACCGAGGCATTCGCATTCCTGAAGAGATTCGAACTCCCAACCTTCTGATCCGTAGTCAGATGCTCTATCCAATTGAGCTACAAGAATATAGACTACAGATATCGCGCTGTAGTACCGCGCCTGATTAAATCAGAATTACTCATCGATTTCTTTCATACTCAAATCCTCCTCTTCATCGTTAGAAATTATTTCTTCAAAAGACTCTTCTTGTTTCTTATGTTTCTTTCAATCTTTTCGATAATTTGGCTTATCTGAATACTTCTTTTCTTTTGGTTGTTTTGTTTTCTTCTGCTTCTTTGGTTCGAACTTTTCATCATCTAGATGAGCCAGTTCATAATCAGAAACTTTTGGCATTATTCTACCTCAACTAAATCATTAGAATTATTATAAGAACGAATTACTATGTTCGGAATAATTCGTTTCACATCTGCTACCCAATCACCTTCGTTCTTGTTTACTTTGTCATCTAATAATTCAACCCAGTTGGTTTGATCTAATCTGTAAGATCCGTGTTCTATATGAATATGATAAACATCCCATTTCTCCTGAACTTCAGCAAGAATATCAGAAGTAATAAGATCTTTCTCACAACCATCACCAATATAGTTGGTGATTGCATGTTTAGGTGTATGCCTATGAACAGGTTCGTCTGATATTGTTATCAACACGCCCTTCTTACCTCGCTTCTCGAAAGCGTCCGTTTTCATATGACGTGCTGCAACATACCATATCATTTGAGGATCTTCACCGTTATTACCTCCACCACAACCTTCAAGATAGATGGACTGAAGCCACTTCTCCATTAAATCGTCAGAGGATTCAAATTCTCCTATCTGAACTGGCGCTTCCTCACGACAACCCTGAACATCGCCAAAGCCGCAGAAGCAAACCTGTGGATTCTTAATCCCAGCTTCCATGATAAGTTTGATGATATCAGGGAATGCTGATTTGATTAACTGTTCCGGAACCATTCCCATAGAACCAGTCTCATCAAGAGCAATGATAATAGGGAACGATTCCGGATGTTCTTCACTGTCACGAGATTCTCTCACCGGCTTCTTACGAATATCCATTTCTGGACAAAGGTGAGATTGTCTAAAGATTTCCTCTCTACTTTTTAGAGAGTAATCAGTAGTCATCTTGTGAACAGCATTCACATAGTTATAACTTCCACCACCCATGCTTATTCAGCGTTAAGAGCGTCCTTGATCTGCTTTGCGAGATCCGGATTCTTCTTGAGGTTCTCCACGAAAGCTACTGCATCGAAAGCAGGAGCTGCAGGAGCAGCAGGCTTTACAGGATTGGTAAGACCCTGAAGCGGATTGCTTCCACCACCCATCATCTGGGACATGGCAAGCAGAGAGAACATATCGTTACCCTCGCCACCTTCCTTACCGGAAAGCATCATGAGCATCAGAGGATTCATGCCACCAGTATTGCCACCAAGGACATTGTTACCAGTCATCATCTGAAGCATGAGCAGATCCTTCACATCGAACTCACTGGTCTCGTCAGAGAGAGCGAAGATGAGCGGATTAAATCCACCAGCATCAAAGTTAAACACATTTACGAGTACACGAGTCATGGCCTGGCCAAGAAGGAAATCCTGAACTTCCTGCTTATCGTGCTTATAACCAGTATAAGACATGATCTTCAGGGAACCATCCTCGTTCTTGAGCATAACCTTACCATAGCTCTTAGGACCATTCTTGATGATGTCACCAATATTGACCTGAGTGGAAGGTTTATTGATGGAATAAACAGGAATGTCGATGAGAAGCTCACGAGGATAGGAGGTAAGAGTACCGTCGGACTTCATTCCAATATACTCATCACCTACAGCGACACACATCGTTCCGTCCATAGACATTTTGACACCGTCTTCACGCTCAGGAATCCACTGAGACTTGTACTTGTCGGCGATACCGGCAAACATGTTGTTCTTTTTCATTTCTTTATCTGTTTTATTGTTTAAAACTTCGACTCCGCCATTAGAAGCAGGAGTCATTGCTAAATTTGCGTTTCTACCATTAATGGTATCCACATTGAGGGTTTTAAGTGCAGTTTGTTTACCATTAATATCGTAAACACTGCGAGAATTTGATTGATACAGGTCGATAATCTGCATTGGAGTGTCATAACCATGATCACCACAATGTCCAGTAATCAGATCATCAACTTTTACGTTTTTGTCGTTACAAATAAAAGCATAGTGTCTTTTCTTTGCAACTTCTTCTTCATTAAGTTTTTTAGTCGTAAATACGACAGAAATTACAGTGTACATTAGTTGTTTAAACTTTTAATTAGTTTTAATTTAAGTTCCGGTGAAATCCATGTTGAAAGTTTGTTAATAATAATATCAATAATAGTTCTCTTTTGATTAAAAGCCCATTGATAATTATCAAGTTCTCGAATAGGAATCCACTTTACATCATCCACTTCATTCTCTTCCTCACCTTTAGCATATATTCTCTGAGATGCAAAAGCTTCTGCTTTATCAAAAGTATAATATCTAAAAGTAACGTTTTGCTTATTTGCAGAAGGATCGTCTTCTACATTATACAAAACTAATGATTTTGGATTAATATATAAATTTGTTTCTTCTTTGATTTCTCTAGAACAAGCTTGCGCTGTTGTTTCGTCAAAATCGAGATACCCACAAGGACAATTCCAATATCCTTGAAAGTCTGGTGTTCCAGAACCTCTCTTATTAGCAAGAATTTTTAATTCATCATCATAACAGAAGATATATCCTGCTACACCAACGGCTCTACTTATCCAGTAAATCTTACCTTCGTGTTCGATAGGAAAATTCTTCATTACCAGTAAATCGTTATCACAGAGAATTCTTCATCATAAATTACTTTGAAGCCTTCTCCTTTAAAATACTCTATTATTTCTTCTTCTCCAGAATGAACTGCTTTGGACCAGCAGTGTTGTCCATTTGCTGCAAGAGCTTGAATTTCATAGATTATCTTTTCAATTCTACCTGGAATTTCATGCATTAATACTTTAATCTGATCAATTAACATAATGTTTTCTTTCCTTCTTTATATGCATTGTACCATTGAATCTGCTGTTCTGTCAAACATCCAATCCAATCTTCAAAATACTTAAGATATTTTACATGATTGTTAAATTTCCACTCATGTAAAAGATATTCTCTTAATTCGGAGTTCATTTTAGATGTTCAATATCAAACTCATCAAAATTGAAATACTCGCCTTTAACAAACTTATTAAACTGATAAATTCTATCAGCTGCTATTAAAGGCATAATTGAATTATCTGCTTCTAAATCAGTACATAAAAGCAATACAGGAATATGATTTGCATATGCAAAACCTAATTCCCAAGCAGTTCCAGAATCAGAATAATGCTTATCATATATGGCTATCACTAATTTAGAATTAGCGAGCTCCTTGACATCCATTTCAAACACATTCCAAGCCCACTCTCCATTTGGCATAGTTTCACCTCCTGGAATCTTGTGGTCCATTGGAAAGAAGAATTCATATTTGTCAAAAAACGAATCAGATTTAAAGAATTCACGAAGTTGTTCTATTCTTTCTCTTTCACCTTCTTTAAAAAATGGACCAGCGATATAACATTTAATCTTTTCCATATTAGATTTCAATTGTTTCTAGAGAATTAGTAACAACGCGATAATCTTCATCTTTAATAGATACATTCTGAATAAAATGTCTTTCATTATATTCAGTTAAAACATGATTTCCGCTATGGACATGTCCACAAAAAACATAATGAATGTTCCTTGATAATATCGCTTCTTTAAGTGCTTCACTACTATAGTTAGCACCATAGTTATAAGCACGTTTCTGTAAAACAGTACCTACAGAATCTATATCTGGAGGCATATGAGTTAGAAGAACATCTAATTTCTTTGGAATATTCTTAAAAAGATTTTCTAATTCCTCTTCTGTTTTGTTAAATGCCCAATTAGGAAGATCAGAAATCCAAGGAGTACCATAAAAAGTTTTACCTTCTATTTCTACAGAATTATCTCTTAGATAAATAAGTTTGTGTTTACTTTTATTAATACCAGGAAGAAGTTTTCTTAAAACTTCTGATGCACTACGTTGTTTTCTAGTTCCATCTACACGCATTGGACCATACATGATATGTTCTAAGAAAAAATCATGATTACCTGCAATAAATATAACTTTTTTGCAACGTAACTGGTCTGTCCATGGTACAAACTCTAGACAAAACCAAGCAATACTAGAAACATCATCTCCTTGATAATCTAAAGGTACAATATCCCCACAAATGCAAACTACATCACATTCTGGAACATCTTCTGGTTTATACAAAAACCCATGTAAATCAGATATACAAACAATCTTCATTACTCTCTTCCATACATTACTATGTTATACATACTTTGAGGAACAAATCCAATACAACCCGATTCCATCAAGAAACATTTCTCGTAAAATTCAGGATATTGCATAAATTCCTCTAACAACGGTCCTTCGACCAAAATATATTTTTCCATTATTTAAAAAATTGCTCTATAAACGCAATATCGACATTTCTTATTCCAACTTGATAATCAATTTTATAAAAATATCTTAATTGTTCAGAATCAAAATCAGAAATATCGTCTAATATTAAATATTTGTTTACTTCGGGATGTTCTTGTAAATATTGATTGATTTCCATTCCTCTATAATAGATATCTATTGGTGTTTTAAAAATTAAATCAGGTGTACAATCAATCACATTTTCTAAACCAGCCTTTCGTAAACGTTCAATACAATAAGTATCAATTTTTCAACTTGAAGAAATAACAATTTTTATATCACATTTATTTGTTACTTCATTTAACATTTTTATTATGTTCGGATCTAAATCAGGATCCTTGAAATTATTATTATAATAATCGTCACTTTTATACCAAGCGTTATGATTAAGAACGCCATCAATATCTAAAAATATAATTTTCATATATATAAAATACCAATCGTATTCTTATTTATTTCTAAATATTCTTTACCAGTCATAACAATTTAATTAGTAGCGAATCTCTGAGTCGAACAGAGATTGCCTGGGCCAAAACCAGGTGTAATATCCGTTATACTAATCCGCTATTTACGCCCAACTATTAATTGAGCGTTTATAAATTTCCTATTTAAAATAGGAGAACATTAGGTATTACAGAGTCTTTTCGTAAATACTGGTATAATAACCATCCCAGCTCCGAGTATCCGGAACAACCTTATAGCCAAGGCTAATGAGAAGATCGTTCTGTGCCCAAGAGCCCTTAATACGGAGCTTTACTGCACCCTTATAGTTCCGCTTAGAAAGCACCTTCTTGATATTTTCCTCTACACGACGGAAATAGTTCGTCATCCACAGCTTACGAGCAGAACCTTCACTCCAGCCATTAAACCGAGCCTTACCGTAACGGGTAATCTGCATGTGAGTGAGAAGCATAGTGTGTCCATCGACTACAGCGTTTGCCTTAAACTCGACACCACGATTGTCACTGTGGTAACGGGCGAGAGAGAAATGGTCATTTGCACAAGTAGTATTGTCTACCAGGAATGTACCATTGTTAAAATACTCAATAATCATCTTCTTTTCTTTTTTAAAGTTACTAAAAATTTATCTAAAATCCAAATCGGATTTAGTATTAAACCTTGATTCAGGAGTATCTGACCACAAAATATCAGTAAAAGGAAGTCTGATGTTAAGAAATGCAGAAAGCATTTTATCTTTGGTTACCAGAAGTCGTTTTCCTTTATAGATAAATTCGAAATAATCTTGCACACAATCTACATGATTAATTACAAGATGAAATTTTATGTCAGATAAATTATCCAAACAATGTCTATCAATAGCTCTATTGATCATATCAATATTAAGAACACCTGTCTTAAATTGACCTTGATATTCATTGTCTTTGTTTGTTTCTAGCTCGGGAAGTTTAATTGTATTAAAGAACATTGAAAATGGTTCAGGATCATACCCTCCTCCGTGCCTTGTAGTATAAGTTCTGGTACAGAGATAAACTTCTGTTTCAGAAGGAATGTCATGTAAAACACCGATATAGAACTTATTATATGGCCATCTTTCAGGAAGAATTTCACATGGCGTAATAAAAGGATGTAATCCTCTTGTTCCATCTAACAATAGACCTTGAGAAGATTCATAAATAATTGTATCAAACTTTTTAACAAGTTCTTTACAATCATCCCAATAAACGACATGATCTTTTAACCATTCACAATCTTTAATGAACTGTTCTTCAAGTTCAGACTGTTCAGATTCTCTATAATAAGTACGAATTGTTTTAAGAGCGTCTTTTAGATCAACTCTAGTAGACGATCCACAAGTTAGGAATTCTTCATCGATTTCGTTTCTCTTTACACATTCCCATATACCACAACCACAAGTTCCATTCTCAAGTGCTTCCTTATCTTTACGATTAGCAATTACATCATAAGGTGTAATTACATAACAAGCACAATCAATATAAAACTCAGGCTTTACTCCTTTCGTAAGAAGCAGATCATATTCTGCATGCAATGCAATTGGATCAATTAACGCTGTAGTTTCAGCATAAATTAATGTAGGAACATTTAAAAGAACTCCAGAACCGAAAGAAGAACAAACGTGGGTTGTTCCTTCGTGAACAACTGTATGAGAAGCTTGAGGTCCACTACAAAATCTCACTACTAACGGCTTAGAACCTTCGTCAATTGCTTTTTGACAGAGATATTGTACTGTTTTACCCTTACCTTCATCTCCCCATTGAGTTCCACAAACTATTTGAACTTTTTTCATAATATTAAAATTAAAACCCCCGCTACAGTGCACGTTCACGGGGGTTTATAAATTAAGAGGGATCAATTCCTCCGTAGGCACAGATTCATGTACACGATCTGTGGAAGCTACAGCCAAATGGAGTGGCATCCCTGTTTTCTAATTCTTTCTCCATTTGAATTAGTTATCAGGTACTGGATAAGTCAATCTTTGTATTGCCAATGAGAAACATCTTTATTTGGCTCAAAAGCGTGGCCAGAATTCAGTTCAATAAATTTGAACGTACGAAAATAGAATCCAATCCTTTTCGTTCCGTAAATGTCCCAGAAATAGACAAGAGAACGATGTTTTGGAAGTTGCTTAGAACAAGCTTTTACAGGTAGAGAGTGTACCATAAATTGTGAGTTGTTAGTGTTTTGATAAATTGATCCATTCTAGGATCGTCCTGTAATTTATAATACTCCGGTAAAGCGGAAATACTTTCTTTTTCTACATCAGTAAATTCAAATTTATCTAATAAGAATCTTACGTATTTCTTAATTCTTTTTGAACCAAACTTACTCAGGTACAGAAGATGGTTCTTTATCATTTGATTGGATATCATCTTTTAACATTGCGTCTTTAAAAACACCAATATTAACTGCACATACATAAGTTTCTTTTCTAGGATGCCAGAAAAGAACATTCTTTTTAATCCATTCACAAGCTTTTTCTAAAATATCTTTAGAACCTTGCTCGTAACCAGCTTTAAATGCTCTACGTAAACCTTCGTTTAGATCTTCTGTTCCAAACTCAAATTCAGAGGTAAGTTGTGGTGGATATTTTTCTATTGCAAGTTTATCTACCTTACTCATTTCTTATTCCCAGATAACATCTTAAGTTAGTACAAAATTCATCAGCGTTCCAACAAGAAAGATGATGAAGATTACCTTTTAACCAAGTTTCAAATTCCTTCATCATTCGTTCTTTTTGCCATTGTGCAAAATGACGTGCAACTATACCACCCCATTTAGTAGTAGCTTCACGTGCTTCTTTCCATATCCCTTCTTCGCCACCTTTTATATGTTGGGGAATCCAAGTTGCAATTTCTTTCTCTAATTCTTCGTCTTTGCTATCACGAAGTTCAGGAATAAGTGTTTCAAATGCCTTACGAGAATCTTTGTCCATAACTAATCCGAATAATACCCATCGAACTTTGTTAATTGCTTCTTCTCTTGTCATAACTTAATCAATTAGGATTATAATTAGTCATCCTTTACTATGAGGATACGAACCTTATCACCGACATTTGCACCTATTCTTTCAAGGGCATTATCTTGCTGTTCTTGCGTATAATCAAGTAATGGACCGTCGTGCCAAAATACCTTACATGGAATTGCCTCTTTCATCATCTGCTTTTCCATCCAGTCTGCACCAGTCTCAAAAGCATCATCCAGATCAATCATATCAATAGGAGTTTTGTTTTTCCTATTATGATTATATACATCCTCGGAAAAGGTGTTTCTTGCTGACTCAAAATCCATCTCGGTGTATTTCCCAGAAACTGGTCTATGTTGCTGACTTTGCCATTTCGCTCCGGCGATGAAGGCGGCTTCTGCAATCTTATCATAAGGATATTCTTCAAAGTAATTCACATCTACATTTCTCATATAGTGTGGAATTGCATATAACCTCGCCGCTTCTTCAAGGTCTTTTGGGATAGGTTCTTCCGGCTGTTCTTGCTGGAGAGATTTTATTTCATCTTTAAGCTCACACAGAACACTTCTTCCAACCCATACAGAACCACTCATCCCTAAATCTTCGAGTTTATTGTCAATAAGAGAGTTCAGTTTTTCTGTGTCAATGTATTTTGCCATAATCTATTTTTTTAAGTGTTCGGCACCCCATTTGGCGAAGTGGCGGGCATAAAATGCAAATTCGGATAAAGGAAGCACACCTTCTACACTCTGTTTATTTGATGGGGATACCCACTCTTGCCAGCATTTAATTATTTCTTGGTCCAACCCCTCCTGATTCATCGGCTTTTCCGATTCAAGGGTGTTAAGGAAGGAAAGAAGATTCTCTAATGCTGTTGCTTCTCCGTTAAAAAAAGAAGCCCAATCTTCTCGCTTTTCAGCGTTACGAAATCCGATTGCTTCCATTTTTCGCCTTTCAGTCTCGGCCTTAATCGCCTGTATAATTTCGTTATTAATCATATCTCATTCAATTAGGAATTAAAATGAGTTAATTCCGCTTCTTAAAGAACCCGCCAGGAAGTTTTACCGCGGAAATAAATGCAAAAATGAACGAAACCGCCCAAGCACACATTGGTATCCACATAAGGAATTGCACTGTCCAGTCCATTATCCAATTTACAAGTATTACAGCTACACATAGTACAATACCGAGGATGGCAAATAAATTCATTACTCCAATAGTTTTTGTAATCTTCATAACTAAATCAGATTTTCAAGACAATACTTTATTCCTGCTTCACAAGCTTGTTCAGGTTCTGTATAAAGACTGCCATCGTCATACATTATCTTCCCATCAGAAACCCTTATTATTTCAGGATAATATGCTGCATCATGATACCACTTATCTCCCCTCTCATCTTCATCATAATCAATTTCCAGTGGGGCAAAGATGTGAAACCCCTTCTCTTCCCTCAGCCACTTCATTGCCATTTGAAGAGTTGGACGCATAATCGAAGTTTCACTAAACAACATAGGATTATAGTATATATCCCATTCACCTTTATCATCAGGACTTCGATGAACAAAACAATATGCACTATTACACTCCTCGTCAAATCCTTTTTCTTTCAAAAGTTTAGCGGTTTCAAAGGAAACATAATCTTCAGTGATCATATAAAATATTCGTCTAAAAGCCGTTTACTTATCGTTGTGCAGCCCCATACAGTATAAATCCAGAACTGTCGGTCAATTGGATTCCATTCAATCTTGTATTCTGTACCGCAGACAATTGGAATTGTATCAGTGAGCCAAAAGTCCTCTATGCTTTTCTTAATCATACATCCCTTCTGTTGCTTCAAGAGCGAGTCCTTTCTCAATCAAACCACGGTAGTCAAAATGATGAGAATGTAAATAATGCAGAAACTCAAGAACTTTGTATATAGTTATCTGTACAACACATCTACATTTCTCAGGTGGATAGTAGTTTCCATCCCTATCGTAAATCCCACTAGTGGTGAATATATCCACGTTGTCAAAGACACCGTCATGAAGATAAAAACCTAAGTTGAGTTTGATATACAATTCTTCTTCTCTTGTTATACTCGACAAAGGACGAAGATAAGGCTTAACATCTATTGTACCAGAAATAAAATGTTCAAGTCCACCAAGTTCCAATTTCTCAGTTATTGAAGTATCTGCATCTTTAGCAGATAACCTGCATATTACCCCATAAGGCAATCTTGCACAAAGATCTTTAATCAGTAGTTGTTTTTCTTCCTGTGGCATGGCTATAACTTCTTGAGTTGTTCGCAAAGTGATACAAGGGCGAAATTACACCCCATATTATCTGAATACCAACGCTCAGCAGTTTCTAATGCTTCCATCTGCTCCTTACTGGGTTTCCAATGAGATTGAGGACGGAGGAATTTGAGTCGTTCTGCTAATTTAGTATGACCATAAATTTCAAGAGCAGAACAAGCACCTTCTATAATAGTTTCATCCTCCTCGTTCCACTCCGAACGGTGCAACGGACAATGTTCACGGAGAAACTTGATTTGATTGTCTGATAATCCAGAATCATCACCGATAACTTCAAGTTTACGAACTATTGTATCGTAGTAATCCTTATCCTCCTCGCTCCACTCTGCGAGCTTCTGCAATCCATATTTTTCTGGATGATCAATTACCTCTTTCTTTCCGCCTTCAAAGTTGGCTTCACAGTTCTTCCACATTTCGTGGTCATAATCTGCAGGCTTCTGCTCTGAACGGTATATTTCTGCTAATTCACCATTATCATCCATTATACCAGCAGACTTGAGAAACTTTATTGCAGATTCTTTATTTTTAGTTATATCTTTAACAACATCTTCAATAGGCTTCTGCTCTTTTTGCAACCCATATTTCTCAGGATTTTCTAATACTTCATCCTTGCCCTCATTAAAAGATCGTTCTATATCTTTATCGTAATCGTCCTCGTAAATCCATTTCTTCCCGTCGTGATTCTGCTCTTTTTGCTTTTCGAGAAAGTCAATCCATATTGACAAAGTAGATTTAGCTGGTGTAGGAGCTGTACAATTTTCTAGCTTTGCTTTCAAAAAGCGAAGTATATCCTTCCTTATCTTCTCGTCCTCACTCTCGCGAAGTTCGGGAATAAGAGTCTCAAGAACTTCTCTACCCTTTTTACTAGGAATAGCCCAAGATTTAATTTCATTTATTGCTTCTTCGCGTGTCATATTTACTATATTTATTGTACTCAGATAATCTAACATATACAGGTACAACGTTTATTCTACCTTGTACAGTTTTATAAGAATATGTATCTACTAATACAAACATACCAACGATATGCCTACCATCATAATAGACTTCATCATTAGTAATTATCTGTATAGGATCAAAATAGTCATCTAATGCTAATGCTGTGTTACTATCAAGAGTCTGAAAAATCACAGCATCAACAAAACGATAGTGCATTGTATTTCTTGTGATTGCACAAGAAGACAACAAACAAACAACTATTAAAAGTATAAGTTTTTTCATAATTTTCCTATTAAGCGCGCCATGTAGGACTCGAACCCACCTCATTGGATCTAGAATCCAAAGCACAACCTCTATACCAATGGCGCGAAAATGCCGATCAAAAGACCGGCATAAATCTTATTCAACTAATTTTAAGTTTCTAAATAGTCTACCTTCATCCTCCACAGCAATAGCCGTAAGAGCATTATCTAAATCAGGCTCTCTGAATAAAGAATAGTCAATACAATATTTGTCTAATTTTTTTCTCCAAGTATCTACGTCGGCATATACATAAATAAGATACTGATTATTCCATTCTTGCTTTGGATGATCTAGTAGATATTGTGCTACAGCATGTCCACCTTGAACACACCCATATACTGAAGGCAACTTATTGCTTATCAGCACATACAGTCTCTTCTGGGTATTTTCTAAGGTACTCATCAACAACCTTTCTAAAGTATCTCTTATCCCAATCATTTCTTAGAGCCTTATAAGAATGATCAATATCCTTTTGGATAAATTCCTCTTTCTTAACTGGATCTAAAATTTGATGTTTTAAAAGATAATAAGCACAATAAATAGGATGCATCCAATGGTTATCTTTTCCTTCTTTATATGCAGCGACCCATTCTTTGATATCGCTCTTAAATTGTAATACGTTTTGTCTCATAATTTTTATAGTTTTTAAATTAAATAATCTTCTTTCTTTAACCCAAAAGTACTATAAAAATTAGGGAGGATCGGTAAATAAAATCTAGTGTTTCATAACAGTTAAAATTTAAAATTAAAGAATAAACAATTAGGTACATAATACCTTGTGACCCCGACGAGGTTCGAACTCGTGACCCCAATAGGATCATAATTGTGTCTCGGGCCAGGCTCGAACTGTGCGACCCCGTGATTAAAAGTCACGTGCTCTACCAACTGAGCTACCAAGACAATCCATTTATTTTATTATTTTTCTAGTATTAATGAAAGTTTGTCGTTAAACGTACCGTCCTGGATGGCAACCAGCATGTCGTCATACCAACGGAAAGTTCCTTCTTTTCCGAGTGTTTTAAGGTACTCATAAACAGTACGACGATGTTTCTCAGGGATGGCTTTCCAAACTGCATCACGCTCTTTCATCTTTCTTACGCTTTCCCTGTGTTCCTCGATAGTACCGAAATCATTGTACTCACGTTGTTTGAGAAAGGGTTCAAGCCATTCCTTCTCAAACATTTCCCAATCATCAATAATACCTTCTCTCAGCATGGTACTAAGTTCAAGGGCTTGGTTGCATGATTCGAATCTGTATATATGTTCATCGTCAATTAGCATGAACTCCGCCATATCCGATGTACACATAATTCCAACACCGAGGCTACGTGCGTATTCAGAAGTCCACGGGTCGAGACTACCGCTACCGCTGCTTCTGAACTCAATTTTATGTCCATCAAATTCTACTGTGTGGTACATGTTATCAAAATAATTTAAAACATAATATTTAATTGTGCGGATAGAGGGACTCGAACCCTCACGCCTTTGCGGCACCAGATCCTCTTACCACTATAGTTTTCACTACCAAACGACGGCGGGCCAGGTAATTCTTATCCGCCAGATTCAACGGCGCTGACTTTACTTTTTTAACCCAAAGGGCTCGTTTGTTTGTGGTCTGGACTGTCTCTTGACCATATTGAAATCTTCGAAGTAAGGTGCAGAGGATTCTTCCACATAGCAGACCATTACAACACTGCTCTTTACTATTTCCGACTTAATTTTAAATACACCAATTTCAACTTAGGTCCCTCCTATATCTCGTCTCTACACACTGTCTATATAGGTACACTCTTTCAAATGTACAAAGCCTCCGTATATTTCCGCTCTAACCGGTACGGTGACAGCTATCTTACTGTCCTACTATAATAACATTGGCTCGGTATTACCATCAGCATTAAATTCATCCCGTAGTTTATTCTGATTTTCGCAGCCTGGATAATGAACTCAATCTGCTAAGGCTTCACCGAATTAGGGAGGTTCTACTTCATAAGTTTCCCTATGAGCACTCAAATTTTTCAAGTCTGGGGCGTCTACCAATTCCGCCATATCCGCATTGTCGCCTCCTTGCTTAAGGGAGGCTTATAGATAGTTTTCTCGAACAAACTACACTATCATAAAAACGTGAGTTATGGTATCGTCAAACTCAAAACCGCTGGTTTAGACCAGTAACTTCTCGTTTTTTAAGCATAGGAAACGAGATAACCTACTATTCGTGTTTATAGTTCTCACGTTCAAGATCCCACTGTTCCTCGATCATGCTGAGAACAGCCTCAACCTTTTCGTTAAGCTGAGGAGCGCTCAGAGTTTCACGAAGGGCCTTCACAAGTCTCTCAGGAGGAGTCTCAGTGACATCCTTCTTCTGAGCAAGGGCAACCTGTCTCTGATAGGATTCTACACTAGTCTTGATGTGAAATGGAGTCACCTTGTTGTCATCGATGAAGATGAGCTTAGACTTAGTAGACTCTACGATTTCTGCCATGAAGGCAGGAGCGATACCAGCACTTTCGATGTACTTGTAAACCTCAGTGAAATCACCATCAAGAACATAACCTTCTTCCTTGGTGAAAGAAGCTTTAATGAACTTTTCGGCAGTCTCGGCATCGAGACAATCCATAGTGATAACCGAACCAATTCTCTTACCACGAAGGAAAGTAGGTTCGATGAGCTCAATATGATTAGTCGTGAATAGAGTAATCACATTAAGATCCTTAGTATCGCCACCATCAAGAGTATTCAGAATATCCTGAAGTTTGGCATCACGGCTACCACGAGTAACCTGATCGATATCTTCAACGAAGACAACGACACCATAACCGGAACGGTCAATTACCTGACACATTCTGAGAACCTCTGCGAGAATCTCAGGATTCTTCAGATAAATGAATGCCCAGTTATGAGCAACTGCATCCTTTGCAAGCTTGAAAGCATACAAAGTCTTACCAGTACCGTACTTACCTTCCAGTAAGCAACCATACTTCAGAGGAATACCCTTCTGGATACACTTCTCCGGATAGAAAATTCTGGAACGAAGTGGCTGAAGTTCAAACTCAGTTTTCTGAGAAAGAACCATGAGCTGCTTTTCGATACCATCGAGCTTCATGATCTTCGGCTCGTTGATATCAGTGATTTCCAGGATCTGATTCTTGTAGATAGAATCAGTAGCAAGGAGTTCCTTGGTACGAGTGATAATATCGTCCATGAGAGACTGGAAACGATACTGGCACTTACCCTTAACCTCGAGCTGGTGTCTATCACCATCATAGCTGATAGAGATAGAACTTCCTTCCCCAAGGTCACTCATATCGATTGTGCCATAAGGAACCTTAGTTCTGCTTCCATCAGCAAGAACGATATCGAGAGTCTCGATAGGAGATTCTCCACCACTAGGTTGAGAATCCTGTTTTGCCTTAGCTACACCAAAGACTTCGGTGATAGCTCTGTTCAGCTGGTAAGCACCATCAGATCTCCAGCATCTCAGCCGATATCTGAAAGTAGACATCCGCTTAGACTGCTCGATCTCGTTCTCAATGAAATTAAGAACATCCGCATACTTCATCTTACTGGAACATACGCTAATGATCTTAGCCTTCTGTTCCTCTTCGAAGCTATGCGCCTTTTCCTGAATAACGGCAGATACGCCCTTAGTCGGATTCATTTGATCCATAATCTTTTAATTTACTTATAGTTTTTCTAATGTTGTGTAAGTTTTCCTTAGTAGTAGACAAACAACCCATGTCTACATTAGTTCCTTCAATCTTTATTACAAGATTTTTCTCAGGAACTTCTACTCTATCAGTAGTACCTTTTAGTACATTTAGCATTAATTGTAATGGAAGCACTGTATTCTTACAGAAAACATATTCTTTTTCTGGAATATACAATACATCATGGCCTTGAATATCTCCAACAACAATTTTCTTCATCTTTAGTTATTCTAATAGATTGGTTGATGTGTGGAATTCGAATCCACATAAACTAGAGCCACAATCTAGTGCATTACCAATCTGCCAACATCAACATGTTATTTATTATCTAAACGACGAACGCCAATACAAACAGCAAGTACTACAGCGATAATACCGATTGCATAAATCCACTCCATTACTTAGTAGATTCTACGATTTTATCAACACAGCCATAAGCTAAAGCTTCTTCAGCATCAAGCCAAAAGTCTCGTTTAGAATCTTCGATAATTCTTTCAATGGGTTGTCCAGTGTGTTTAGAAAGAATACCATAAAGCTTTAACTTATCCTTGTTGATTTCGTTGATTTCAATGGTTAAATCATCGGCTGTACCGAACGCTTCACCCCAAGGCTGATGAATGAGAACTCTTCCGTTTGGAAGAATTTTTCTTTTTCCTTTAGTACCAGCCACTAAAAGAACAGATGCCATAGATGCGGCCATTCCTGTACATACAGTTTGAATATCTGGTTTGACAAACTGCATAGTGTCATAAATAGCCAATCCATCCGTAACATATCCACCAGGAGAATTAATATAAAAGGTAATATCTTCATCAGACATCGCCTCAAGATATATTAATTGCGCTTGAACGATATTAGCAACGTTAGTATCAATCGGATCACCTAAAAAGATGATACGATTCTGCATTAAACGGGAAAATACATCAATTGGAGCAGCGTTCAATTTTCTCTCTTCGAGAATCATCGGACTCTGATATCCTTTTGATATATAATCATGTAATACAAGTGGATTTATACCACTAAATTTCTGGAACTGATTCATCTTTGCGATTATTAACAGATTTTACATAATTTTCTGCTTTACTTGCATCAATAAAGAAACCATAATGTGTATTTGCTTCTTCACAAATATCACTACACATTCTCATAGGGGTGTTTTCAAACAAAAGTTCTTTAGTGAGAACCTTTGTACATAACTTAGAAAAAGCACACAAATTACAGAATTCATTTGGAGTGTCTTCTATTATATGCGCATATTCTTTATTTTCCCATTTAATGATTTTACTTATTACTGCTTTTGACATTGTAATTTATTAAAAAAATCATCTCCTAACCATTCGCCTACTTACGGCTTCCATAATCACTATTTGTACTATAAACGCCGGCACCTCTGACAACTCTAGATGATTAACAAAGAGTTCTCGTCGAAAGAAACTTAATTCTCATAAGACATTTGCATAATGTGGAGATCAACCCACTTTTCATTGTTATGCCAGCAACTAGACCTGATCTTACGGTCATTTGTAGCCCGGGCGGGAGTCGAACCCGCACGACCTTTCAGGTCAGGGGATTTTCTTACCACTATAGTTTTCACTACCAAGATTTTGCCACACCTATAGCTCTACTTCTCCCGACATCATTTCTGACCGGTTCCAGCGACCTTATCTCACGATAAGACCTCTCTTGTTTGTGGTCTGGACTCTCTCTTAACCATATTGAAATCTCGCGAGAACGCTCTTTTCCTTCAGAACGTATTTCAACTTAGGTTCCTCCTGTATAGTCTCTACACACTGTCTAACTCTTTGGACCATAGTATTTAGCTATTGGATTTGGTATTTTCCTACCTTCAGAGTTTAACATTGGCTCGGTATTAACATATTAAATATTGGGCATCCTCCTACCTATAACCAGGGCATATACCCTCGTGTGGAATCGAACCACTCGCAGAATTCCTTTCACTGCTTCACTGCAATATTTAACTTAGCCTTCACCGAATTAGGGAGGTTCTACCTATAGATTTCTCTATAGGCACTCAAATTTATTAATTAAGTCCCCAGTGTCTACCATTTCACCACCAGGCCATATTGTTATTATTTTAATTAAATTGCGGTTCCGGGTGGAATTGAACCACCTTCTGGGGATTTTCAGTCCTCTGCATAGACCGCCTCTGCCACAGAACCAATAAAGTTGAAATCTTGCAAGATACTATTTCTTTTTGTTTACCGACGATAATAGGTTCTTATATTTACTATTTACCGTATCTTTTGTAGAAATAATAATTTCAACTTTGAGGGCATGATCAGACTTGAACTGATGAATGTCAGTTTTGCGGACTGATGCGTTAGCCACTTCGCCACATGCCCTTCATATACTACCGATGGTACCAACGACCACCATAACTAGAAGCATTCAATTTAAATTTCTTTGCCCATTTATCAACGAACTTTGAAATTTCTTCTGTTACACTGCAGTTACAAAAACCATGAATTTGTATAATCCTATTATCTAATGATGTATTAATAGTATAAAAAGGTTTGTCTGGTTCTTCTTTCTTCCTTAGGAATAAGATGTATTGCTTTCCGTGTCCTACTGAATCTGTATAAGATCCAACGCAATGATGTAGCTCAGTACCTTCATAAATAAGATCTTTTAATTCAGGACAAGCGACAATTAAGTAATTATCATCCGAATATTCGAATTCTTTTACTTTTGGAAGAACCTTTTCTTGATATTCGTCATTCAGTTCTTTTAATGCAGCTATCCTTTGTTGAGCTCTGTATTTATTATAAACAGTAATAATTTGATCATGCTTCTCCTTTATTTTCTCATAACTATTGACCTTGGGAACATACGGAAAATCTTTGCTCAATTCATGAGGCAAATAGGTCTTCATATTTAGATAATCGTTATAAAGCCAACCATTGCTATAATCCAAAGTTGATGCATATTCAACAACTTCTTTCATAAGCCAATAGTTTGAGTTTCTTAACTGTCTAAATCCCTGTAAATTTTGTTTAATCCATTCACCAGAAAACCCATGCTCAATTAGTCTAATAAAGAGATCCAAAGTCATTGTTCTATGACACTCAATAAAGCATCTAAGATTCTTCGGATTCAATCCAAACACCTTCTTTAAATTAGATTCTTCTGGATGTATATGACAATATGTAGAACAATGACTGATAATCTTGCTAATGGATACATAAGTTCTATCATTATATCCCCACGGATACAGATCTCCTAAATTACATAGCAGTTTATAATTATACTTAAAAACTCTAAAAAGGTCTTGAACACCATAATAACTATAATTAAATCCACGAAGACCATGAATTAAATCAGCAATTACAGGTTTGAAAGAATTATTAACTTGTTTATTTCCTGAAACAATTTTAATTTTAGGATTACTTTTGGTAAAATATTTCTCCAATCCTGTTTCACGCAAACGATTATTCGATGTTCCAAGAGATATAACTCCATCTCTTTTTATATCGTATCCATAAATACGATATCCACCAGAATCAATCTTTACGATAACGCAAATTGTCTTTTTTAAAACCTTTGCAATAACATCGTAATCTTTTACTTGATCTAGTAATTTTTTCTTTTGTTGTTTTAGCTCTTCGACATCCATTACCAGGAAATTACAAACGTACCATCACGGTTAATAGCGTGCTTATATTCATACTCAGTGAGAACGTCTGAGAAAATTTCGCACATTTCTGCAACCTCTTTGAGATTCTCAGCACCAACAATGAGCTGATTAAGAGGATACTCTACGTTATGCAGGCCCTTCTTTGCAGCCTCAGTAATTGCTTTGTCGAGCTTTTCCTTGGTGGAATTAATCCACAAATCACGCTGAGGATTTACAGGCTTAGCTACAGCCTTCTTGGTTTTGTTTTTGTTGGCGAGAGCTTCCATCTCCTTCACAACAGTACTTGCTTTTTTCATGATAAAATCTTTTAAATTAATCTTTAAAAACTGAAATTTGAGCGACAAAAGAGATTTGAACTCTCGACCTGAACCTTGGCAAGGTCCCGCTCTACCAACTGAGCTATTGTCGCAGATGCAATAAAAACAAAACTAATATGAAGTCGCGCGCAGACTATTAATGCAAGGTGGTTCTTCTTAGCTTTGAACTATTGAGTACTGGGGTAATATAAAAACCGCTTCCTTTGTCACCCGTTTTGTTTTTATTGCTCGAGCGGTAGAAGGGGTTCGAACCCTCGACTTTTAGCTTGGAAGGCTAACGCTCTACCAACTGAGTTACTACCGCTTTAAAAAACAGAATCTTGCAAGGTAGTTATAGCGGAAGTTACCGATTCGAACGATATGTACCTGGTGTCCTGTGCATACAATACTATAACCAATTCTGTCTTAAATTAATTATTCTTCTACTTGCCAAGAAATAATACGTCCAACACGATGCGGTACATACTTTTCAACAAGTGCTATAGCAGCCTCATGGTTTAAAATCTTAGCATCTGTAACAAAAACACTAGAATTAATACCACCACTTAAATCTTGCCAAACAATATAATAATGATTCATTATACACTATCCATTACAAGTTGTGTAATAACATCAAGATTCATCATGATTTGATCATGAATATCCCACTTATCACAACTTTCTAAATGTTTCTTCCAATGTTGTTCCCAAGCATCTAAATCTTTTTCTTTAGATTTATCATAACCTTCACTTGGAGAAGGTACATATGGCCAGGGACCTAACACTATTTCGTATTCACATCTCGACCAAAATTGATGAAAAGATTCTTTTTTGACAAATTCTTTAAATTCATCAAATGTTACTGGAACTTTCCAATACTTAAGACCGTCTTGATATAAGTTAACCTGCGCTTCATTAGTTGCTTTATCCAATTCAGCTTTTAATTCATCACAAGTACTAACTCTTCCTTTATATTGACGAACAAAGTATGGAATTACATCATATGGTTCAAACTCTTTAGCATTAAAATTATAGTAGATTACGTTAAATGACTTCATAATTAGTACGGTAAATCATCATTTATTAATTGTTGTACAGCAGCTTGTTCTAAATAAAGAGGTTCTCTTTTTTCTTCTTTGGGCGCTTCTTGTTCAAATAAAGATATTAACGCATCCTTATTTTCTTCAATAAAATCAAGTGCATATTTTTTTGTAGAAGGACTTACCGGTTGATCATATCTTTTAAACATTTGATTAAACCTGGGTTCTCCATTTACACAAGTTATACCCAATGTACAATCTTCAGGTTCATTCAAGTGAAATGCGATATAATGATGATATTTAATTGAATGATAGTAATTGGTATACAAACAATGATGCATTAAACAACCTTCTGTAAAAATAGCTTCCTCTGTATTTAAAAGAATAAACGGAAGGAATTGACTTTTGTCTACATCATAAATAGGATCGCTTTTCTTACTAGAAATTTCTCTAGACATTAACTCTAAAGTCTGACGTTTATGCTCCTCCTCAATACGTTTCAGGGACCAATTAAAATCAACAACTTCGTTTAACTTAATTGCTGAATTTAATAAATCGTAAAGTCTAGGCTTTAAAGTATCATCAGCTTTGCAAATTACATCAATACTTCTTTCTGGATTTTTAGTAAAAGTAACTACATCCTCTAAAGGAAATGGATATAAGTGAAATCTACGAGAAAAAACACAGTGTTTTCTAATATGTCTCCAAGAAACATTTTTTATCCTAAATACATAAGTTCCAACTGTCTTATAAAATGTTTCTTCGTTATAAATTCTTCCAGTAAGAATTCTACGAAACACTACTTTGTTCTTAATAAAACTGTGAAGAACAGAACTAGAAATATCTTTGAACCAGTTAATTCCTAAATGTAAAATAAATCCTAAAACAAATTCTGAACTTATATTACCTCCAAAAGAAATTTCCTTCTTACCGATGTAGATAGTTCCTTTATCAGTAACTAATGGATAAAATGTTTTTCCGTATCTTTTTACAGAAATACGTTGTCTAACATAGTAAATACAATTATCTGCAGCAGATAACTTCTCAGTAGTTTTATAAATACAACCTTCATATCTAAGTTTATCTTCATAACTTAGACTCTTATCGTAGTTATAATCAATACCATATGGCTTAATATGAACCTCACGGTAGAAACACTTTTCTTTAGGAAAAGTTTCAACAAATTTTGGAAGTGTTATAGCTTTTTTATTCATGATTTTATTATTTGCGGAAGGTAAGAGATTCGAACTCCTGGTACCTTTCGGTACGCTTGTTTTCAAGACAAGTGCTATAGACCGCTCAGCCAACCTTCCGAATAAGCAATTACACCAAATATAATGCTACCTATAAGACACCAAATTAAAAAAGAATTCCACTTTTCATAATAGTTGTTAATAAAGGTAATACGATTACATTTGGAATCGAGAACGATAATATCTAACTTATATCCGTTATCTATTATCCAAGCAATATAGGCTAGTATAAATGATACAACACTAATTGCTCCTAAAATAGCACACGCTATACCTAGATGTACTGCAAAATGTATTATTGTATCTTTCATAGCGGAAAGTAGTGGATTCGAACCACTGGACCGATTACTCGATCGAGAGTTTAGCAAACTCTTGGTTTAAGCCGCTCACCCAACTTTCCGAAAAGAGGACTTCTGTTCCCAGGTGCCTCTAGTTTGAATATGGTTTCTGGTTTACACATATTCTAATTGTTCCGACCCGGCTATAACGTTTCCTTGATCGTCACCAAGTACTTTGCTTCGCATATGTGCCTAAGCACCGGTGGGAAGAAAAGGATTTGAACCTATGTAACCCGAAGGTGTTGGATTTACAGTCCAATGCAATTGACCACTCTGCCATCTTCCCATTTACCGCTTTTTAACGCAAGCGGCTTGCGTATCACTTACCAAGAATCTTATTCAGAATCTTGATAGAACCACTGTTCTGAGTCACAAGGCCACCCAGATTAGAGTTCTCCTTAGTGAGCTCGATGATAACCTTAGTGTTGCTTTCCTTTTCGGCATTCGCAGCAGCGTTAATGTTTTCAAAGTCAGCAACTGCCTGCTTGACGGTTTCCAGAACCGCTGTTTGTTTTTCTAATAATTCCGTATACATGGTTTATTATTTTTTTACCAACCCCAATAACTAGAAGTAGTAACAGGCTCTTCGACTACAGTCTCTGTCTTGGGATGACATAATTTACAGTTTGGAGAATCCATTATATTTATAGAACGATAATCGGTATTTTGCAGACAAGTTACCCACAACCACATTTCGTGTCCGTCTTCTTCAAAAACGTGTTTTTCAACAATAATCGCATGTCCTTTACAACCACGTTCAGGATGATACGCTTTACCAATTGTTCTAGAAATGTAATGTTCGTTTAAAGAATCAGTAGTACTTGGAGCGATAACGCATCCAGTTACGAAACCACACACAAGTACTACTGTTCCTATAATAACTAACAACCACTTGCGCATTACTTCTTGTCGGCAATCTTCTCGGTAATACCAAGAAGCATGTTAAGACCTACGGCATCCATTGCTGCACCATTGCCATTGGAACTTCCCATCATAACTTCAGGAACCCAACGAACATTGGACTTAGAAAGAGCTTCAGCGACACCAACCTGAGTCTTATATTTCCACTCAGCGGCTTCCTGAGGAGTCAGACCTGCAGCAACCTTAAGTCTATTGGCTTCAGCTTCGGCCTGACCTTCAGCAACGATACGTTTCTTATCAAACTCTGCCTTCTCAGCAGCAAGTTTAGAAACTTCACGTTCCTGTTCAGCCTTGGTAACCTCAACAGCCTTAATCTTTTCCTGTTCCCACTTAGCCTTTTCAGCAGCAGCCTTACCCTCTTCAGTAATCTGAACGGTACGCTGAATTGCCTCAAGAGACTTAGTCTTAGCAGTGATTACAGCTAGATTAGCAGACTTCTGGGCATCAATCTGATCCTGAGTGGCCCTATCATATTTGATATCAATGATAGATACCAGACCGCTTGTAATGCCATACATAGAGAAAGGAGAAACTTCCTGTCGAGCATAACCACCAACAGAATTGGGATCACTAATAATCTCTGCACGAACACGAGTTTCCTTGTCACCAGTAAGTTCATTGATTACTTCTTCCTTAATCGAACGAGTCTTATAAACACCGTTGTTAAGCTGATCAGTAATGTAAGAAATCAAATCGGTTCTAGTCTCAGAAACCGATTCAAGACTTGACATCAGAGGACCACAAGCAGTAACGACCTTGTACAAAGTAGGACGAACTAGATTGTTGATAAGCGCTTCCTCACTACCGAAATCTCGCTGAATCTTCTCCATATTCTGAGAATCGTTAGGAAGGACCACTCGGAATGAACCAACAATCATTCCACGACCCTTATCATTGAAGGTCAACGCAGCAGCAGGATTCTTTCCTTCAGCAACATAGCCGTTCTCATCTTTGCGGAGCTCAGAGAACTCTACCTGAGAAGTCTTGTTGTACACGGAAAGATTTCCGAATAACTGCCACTGAAGTCCACCGTCTGTCCACACGTGATACTTACCGCTAATGGGCATCTGACAGACATAGTTCTTGGATTTGTTCGCATCCTCTGCGATCTTAGGGATAAACAGAAGAACGAAAATAGCAATAGCTGCTACAATGATGCCCCAAAGGGTCTTACGGGAGACTTTAATCGGCTGTCTCGTTGCCGTTTCGCGAAAGTTCGCCATTGTCTTTTGATTTAAAAGGTTTAACAAGTTTTGATTTTTCCTTTCTCGGTTCTTCCTTGTCAGAAGCTAACCAATAATAAAACGGGATATACATCCTGCTGGGTTTAAGTTTTCTATTAGTAAACTGAATAAGCCCAGCAGTCTGAGCAATCAGCATTACATAATAGACAAACGCTAGTATTACTACTAGGAATACAAGTAATCTCCACATATTAATTTATAGGTTTTGATAGAAAATCTCCAATGTTGTGTAATAGATTACAGAACCAATCGTCCTTCGCTTGAAGTTCAACACCATCGTACACTTCGTCCATTGCCGATAAATAAATCCAAAATATAGCAATAGAACCTATGATATTAAGTACCGGTACGAATAAAGTTGCAAGAATAACAAGTATAAGCCATATAGGGATTGGTAATTTTTCATAAGTTGTTTCACCAAGCCTTCTACTGTAATAGTCTACTCGTTCCACTTTCTTAACAACCGTGTAATTAAGAAAAATAGCCCAAATACAGTAAATCACAACTGAGATGAGAATCAGCCAAATTTTCCAGTTCATAATTAAAAAGATTAAAAATTCTAACTTAACGAAAATTAAAAAGAGAAATTTGTTAAAAATGGAGCCAGTATTAGACCATCTGGCAAGGTTTTAAAATATGTTTTCAGTCATAATTTTTTAAGAAGTATCTCTTTTTATGACAGTTAAGAGAGAATTAACGTCGGGGTGATACGACTCGAACGTACGACCCCCTGCTCCCAAAGCAGGTGTTCTAGCCAACTGAACTACACCCCGAGTTTATTAAATAAACATGTCTTCTGTTTTAGCAATTGAATCGTATATCTTACGAAGAAGTTTGTATTCTTCGGATTCAGGATTCGATTCCAAAGAACGAACGGTTGCAGAATCGATAATTTGTCTACATTCGTCCAAATGTTCTTTCAGTTTTAAAAATGCAAACGCAGAACTCATTACCAAAAAAGTTTTTGTTTTCTGAATAAATTAATAGCCTTTTTAGTTGGCATACCCATGTGCCAGAAATAAGATCTTAGGGCACGAACAAAGTTATTACCACAATAGTCCACACACCCTAACTTAGAATCAAAAATCGTCCAACCTTTAGAAGAACGTTTAAATGAATAGTATAAATATTTCATAGTTGATTTGAGCCGAATGAGGGATTCGAACCCACGACCCCGAGATTACAAATCACGTGCTCTGGCCAGCTGAGCTAATTCGGCTTTTGTTAATAATTATTTTATATTTCTCTACTTATATCAATGTTGTTTTCAAGAAAAGCTATAGCAATAGATTCTTCACAAGTGATTATATCAATTCCACGCTCTATAAAAGGCATAGTTTTAATGTTTTCAGGAAGAAAGAGTACAAATACTTTAGAAGTAAGTCTACTAATACATTTAACACATATCATCCTATCTCTTTGTTCTGCTGTATTAGTAACTTTTTCTACTTCTAAAATATCAAGAAAACAACCATGAACAACATATACTATATCTCCTACTTGCAATTCATTACTCATTTACTAATTTATCAAAATCAAAACACGCTTTTCCAAAAGGTCTGAGAGAACCTTTCCATATTAAACACGCTGTTGCTTCGTTTAAATCTTTTCCTTTTAATATAGTAAATCCCTCAAAACATCCTACAATTGGAAAAACTGTATATTGAACAAGGTCGTGTTCTTGTAATTCGTTAACAGATTTTATTTCTCCATAATATACAAAATCTGTTTCTTCTTCTTTTATCCAAATGTATTGTTCTTTCATAATAATAATTTTAGTACTGGGTAGGAGAATCGAACTCCTATTACAAGAATGAAAATCTTGGGTACTAGCCGTTATACGAACCCAGCATATGGTGGAATAACTAAGAGTTGAACTTAGGACCTTTACATTATCAGTGTAATGCTCTAACCAACTGAGCTATTATTCCATAAAAGTACGTAAGTGAACTGTAGCTTAGCTGGGCGTATTTGCCTCACTCTTCCCAGCAACGCCTTTTCATTACAGCTCCAATTAACACCCTTAGCAACCGAGGCGACTCTACGTACTTATTTAGCAGTGCGTACCGGACTCGAACCGGCGACCACTTGAGTGACAGTCAAGTATTCTAACCAAAACTGAACTAACGCACTATAAGGCGGGGATGGTTGGACTTGAACCAACATACAATTGAACCAAAAACAATTTGCTAAACCTTCGAAGTAACTCTTACCGATGACATCCGGTGAAGGAGAATATTCAGAAGAGGTAAATTCTTTTATTTGCATACATCCCCATATAGTTGCGCGGGTGAGACTCGAACTCACGTAATTTGGCTTATGAGACCAAGCTGGATCCACCTCCAGTCCACCGCACAATTTAATAAATCAAAGAACGAAAACTAGTAAACCTGAAAATACGTTAACAAATTACTAGTTTGTCGCCTATACCATTCGGCTAATCTCCCATGGAGGGAAATATGGGAGTCGAACCCACAATACGAAGTAAGGCTTACTATGACAGTTCTTTGTATATTTATGTTATAATAAAATCAAATTTATTCTTACCGATTTTAATAACTGCTATTTTCCATTCTCCAAGAGTTATCCATTCAATATCTTTCACTTTTAAATCTTGAGACGGAACTTTGTTATTAATCTTAATTCCACCACCTTTTATTAGTTTTCTTATTTCCGATTTACTTAATTCAAGTATTTCAGAAGAAAAATCAATAAAGGTTATTTCTGGATCATCATTAAAGTCTGGATCAAAAATTCTTCTTGTTTGTTTCTGAATATTTGGACCCAATACAAAAATAAAAATACCCAAAAATTCATCCCAAGTTAAGAAATCAAGTTTTGATAACTTTATATAAGAATTTTCTATTATTTCTACAAAATTCATACCAAATAAATTAGTGGTTATTAAACCTTAGCGGGAATACATAGATTCGAACTATGATACTCACATTAACAGTGTGAAGTCCTTACCATTGGACGATATTCCCATTAAAATTATTCTTCATTATTTATAATATTAGAAAGATCTATGAGTCCAGCATGTATTTCTCTATGACAATTTGCACAAACCATAATACATTTATCAAGTTCTTGTTTTACACTTTCTCAAGATCTAGTATATCCTTTTGCTGCAATTCCAAAATCTTTTTCAGATGGATTTAAATGATGAAACTCTAAAGCACCGTTACATTTATCATATCCACAAATTTGACATTTACCACCTTTATATTTAATTGCATCTTCTTTTAATTTTTCTCTCTTACGTTGTACAGCTTCAGATCTACACTTTTTACAACGTCAACGACCAGAACAATCTTTAATATGTTCTGTTTCACCGTGTTTTTTACAATTTTTTATCTGTGTTTCAACCATAATTAAAATTTAAATTTGTGGAGAATAGGGAATTCGAATCCCTGACCCTAACATTGCAAATGTTATGCTCTACCAGCTGAGCTAATTCCCCGTTTTAAAAATGATGTCTTCCGGACAGTAATGCGCACTCGTGTTTTACCCGGATGGTATCTGTCATGTTCCAATCTCAGGTGCTTCTCAGCGGAAAGCGCTTTTCCGTATGCACACCCTTCTTCATTAGACGACTCGACATCATTAAAAGAAAGAATCCAAGAAAGTAGATAAAAGATATTTAATGTAAATACGAGACTTGAACTCGTGTCTCAATAGTTGCAGTATTGTGCTGTATCCACTTAGCTAATTTACGAAGTAACTTTTATCTTGACATTGGATTCTATACTTTAGCTACATTAAATAGTCATAATTGACAAACTTTCTTTCCTTATACAAGGAAGGTTTTTCGTCTGGATTCGTAATGAAATAGAATCCAAAATATGATTCATTTAATGTAACAACAACTTTCTTTTCTCTGTCTACAGCAATAACTGTTTCTCCATCAAATTCATCCTTGTTCGGAATGAGTTTGTCCCAAGCCTTATCTACATCATCTATTGTGCAACGATCCATGGATGCTTCATAACGAGATAGTGCATTGAATTCTTCAATCACTTTCTTTCTCTCAGAATCATTCTTACACATAGATAATGCGACATCCCGCTCTTGACTAAGTTGCCATCTCTTGTCATATCTTCCAGCTTCATCGATAAACTTGTTCACATTATAATGAACTTTATCTACAATACTGGTATTGATATAACCTCTGATAACACGATAGTTATATACTGCCGTAGATACATTGAAGCTCTTCTTAATCTTCAAGAATTGCTCCATTCCGTGAATGTTAACTTCTTCAACAATAGACTTAAGAATATCTATAGTTGAAATTGTCAGAGTATCAACATAATCCATAAGTTCCTTCTTAAAGGACTTATCTTTCAGATTATCTTCAAGATACTCATCCACAATCTCTTTTTCAAGATTGCCAAACTCTCTCACATACCTGATTCTAGACGGTCTACTCAATAGGTTTTCGTTAACCGTTAGATCATTAGTAGTTAATAGGAATATTCTACGATACTCTGAGGTATAAACCCCATCCATAAACTGTAGAATAGAGCAATCTCTTTCATTAAATTGCTTTTCAAACTCATCAAAGAAGAAAATACAATCAAAATTGAAAGAAGAAAGATAAGATATCTGTCCATCATTGTTATCTCCCATGGATTTAACAATAATAACAGGAAGGTTCAATTCGTTAGCCAGTATCTTAGCACTTACTGACTTACCAGTACCTCTGGTACCATTGAACAATACACCTATATTGCCATTAAGTGCTTTATAGGTATTTTTTACATGGTCTAAGAACTCTCTCTGAAGATGGTAGACCTTGTAAGGGAATACAAATGAATCAGCCGTTCTTTGTAACGACCATCCACTTAAATCTAATTGAACTTCATAAATTCCTGGAGGAACTGTTGGAATATTTACAATATCCCCTTCCATCCTTCTATATGAAGATCCAGTATTAATCCAACTTATTCTTGGCATCTTTAATTTCTTTTTAATTTAACAAAAGTAAATGGTGCAGAATGAGGGATTCGGACCCCCGACTTCGATCTTGTAAGGATCGCACTCTAAACCAGCTGAGTTAATTCTGCATTTAACGTCTTTTAAAATATCCCCAGAGACGTAACTGTGCCAACCTACGATTTGGAGGACGAAGTAAGCATGCATATAACTATATCTTTCAATAGCCGAAGCCTCAGCTTGTCCTATCTTCGATCCCTTGTACTTTGGGCTTATTAAATATTTTAAAACTTTGTGAGATAGCTTAGATGTTCTAAACCAACTGAGCTAATCCTGCATTTTTAAATTAAATTTTGTTAATATCAGATAAAAACTTCTTAAATGAAAAGAATCGGTTGATTTGCTTTGCACCATACTTCTTAAATAAAAGAATTACGAGTACAACCGTATTTACAACAGGCAAAAAGAGTGCGCACAGTGCCCAGAACGTAGTATCAATCATTGAATCAACATAAACTGTGCCTAATCCAAATAAGCTAAAAACGTAAACGGCTACAAAGATAATACCTAAAATCATAATTTCAAAATTTTTTTTGCGCTTCAGTCACATTGGCAGGTTCTATGCGATTCGAACACATGAAAACTAGTTTTGGAGACTAGCGCCTTAAACCACTCGGCCAAGAACCTAAAAGATCTGTTTTGAAACCGGACGTCTCTTTTTTTACCAACAAACACGTTGGTGGACGGTAGCGCGACAACTTCCAACAGATATAAGTTACGTCCGCTGGGAACAATTGTAATTGACTTATACAAAAGACCTTGCGCAAGACATTTGCGAAATATGATCATGAGCTCATTTTTATTCATGGTTTCGCCACCACTAGCTGATAATGAGTCAGCACCTGTGGCCCCTGGGAGACTTGAACTCTCGACCAACTGATTATGAGTCAGCTGCTCTGACCAACTGAGCTAAGGGGCCGGGAAACACTTACTTCTTAGGTGCATTAGAAATCTTGTTTCCGCAGACAGTACAAAAAGCTTCACCAGGATGCTTCTTGTCATCACGAAGATTAAAGAGCCTCATGCCCTTTCCGTAAGTCTTGTCCTGAAACTCACTCTGACAAGAACAGGGTAATACTTTAGTTAATGCCATATGATGTAAAATTAAAAGATTACAAATTAAAACAACTCAAATCACTCTCGTTTCCACTAATACTTCATATAGACTAGTACCAATTGATATTAAATGGATTCTTCCCCATACACCAGCAACTATCGCGAACAGCTGAACCCGTGGGCCCTATCGAGTTGTTTAAATAAGAAATTTGTTGTTACTTTCCACTTGTAATTTCAGCCGCTCGTCTGTCCCAATCTCAGAGTTTTAATCAAGTGGGTCCATGTCCGTTGTCTTACGGTGTCCCATTGAGAACCTTTTGCGCTGACACACATCATTCTCTCGAAGCCTTAAACCATGAGCAAATGGTTGTACTTCTTATCCTGTTAATTCAGGAAGCAGCCATCCTCACAACAAAATTCTTATATTACTATCTTTTCTACTTCATCAATAATAGAAGCAGGATTGAATTCGTTTTTAGCGATATGTTCATACAGAGACGGACCATATCCAAAGAAGAATGAAACTTTATCTCCAGCAAGTGGAGTAGTTCCATATGCAGCAAGATCTATTACATATACATAAGGTGAGCATAAACGCAGATATTCTTTGTATACCATAGAAGTAAGAGCCTGAGAATTTATTTCATTATCAGAGATGATAATAATTCTATCATACTTCTTACTATTTGCTATAAGAAGTTCCCACGCAGTATGCAGATAAGTACCTTCATTATAAGGCATTCCTATGTCTTTTGCAAGCGCAAATACGTTTTTATTCTTATCGTATTTGTTAAATCTTGCAGTACTACCAAAGTTAACTACATCAGCTCCAGTGGCCTTTGCAATAGTTGCTGCAATAAGTCCAGCTTTATAACCACAACAAGTTGGACTTAACTCATCAAATAGATGGTTACTTCTCCAATTAGAAGAATATTGAGAACTCTCTCCAACTCTCGTCTTACCATCACTTATTCCTGCTCCCATAGAACCAGAAACGTCTACCATAATACAAGTCTTACCTGTAAACACAGATGCAAGATTTGGAATAGACTTTATATAAGCATCTTGTAAAGCCTTTGTTACTTGAGGCGCACAATCATAATCGCGAAATTCTTTATTCACAGCATCATACGCTAAGTCAAAGTAAATAGGAAGTACAAGATTCTTTCTAATGAGTTCTTCGTCTGATATTAACTCACACCAAGAATCAATAATTTCCTTACGAGGATTCTTCATAATATTACGAATATTACGAAGAGCAGCAATAATACCAAGTTTCTTGTCTTTTAACAAAGATTCCCAGTTATCGGCTTTTGCTTCAGAAAGAACAGTTTCTGCTTCTTCTTTAGTAAGTTTACCTTCTTTAACTGCTTTAGCAACTTCTTGTCCAGCAGTAGATTGTGCAACTTCCCAAGTATCTGCAGATACTGTAATGCCTTTCATAATAGCATCGAGTGTTTTTACCATCTGTCCATTATCATCCTGAACTCTAGCTTCAGAGTTATTAGGATTTGGATGAACAAGATTGGAAATATCTATAATCGTCTTTCTATACTTAGCTAAACGATAAGTATCAAGCGATTCAATTGTCGATTTGAAACCGTTACGAACGGTGGAAGGAAGAGAATATCCTCCTAATGCATAGATGACATCTTTAATCTCAGACATGTCGTCTGGTCTAAAGATACATCCATTCTTACCCTTCTTTCTGTCAAACGGACCATAAAATCTTTTACCCCATTCGGTCCCCTTAGTTAATGGAGCAAGAATTGCTGCAGCCAAATGATTAATAGACCGCATTCCTTCTCCCATACATCTTGAATAGGTAATTGCTTGTGCAACAAAATACGGATCAAGACGTTCAATCAAGTCACGAAGCTCCTTCATTGTCTCATCCTCTGTACGATAAAATTGAGGCTGGAGCTTAAGTGTATTCAACATTGTCAGAAGTCTTAGCTTATCTGGCAATGAATAAGCAGCATAGCCTTGTCTGTTGACTGTATCTTCCTTAGGAACATTCTTTATTTCTTGAATAGTCTCTTTGGAAGCCAGTCCACCCAAAGCTGTTTTTAGCTGCAAGTTTCTGTCTTTCATCTTAGGCATAGTTGACTTTTTAAATAATTAAAAGAAAACTATATTTGCAGTCCAGAAAAATTGACAAAGTATCAGAATTTCGACTGGAATCGAACCAGCAACCCTAAAATTATCAATTTTATGCTCTACCCAAATGAGCTACGAAGTAACTTTATCGGTGACATGGACTGCAAATATAGTATGTTAAAAATTAATTTCCAAATTTTTTTGAAAATTATTCATCAGGATCAGGTTTTCCAAGTTTGTTGCAATTGTCGTACACGACAGTATTAAGCATCGGTCCAATTTTGGAACGACCGTTAATTGCGTCTTGCAATCCATGGAATGTCGCAAAATCCAATGCGCAAAAGCACATTGTAGCAAACAACTGAATAGCCTCGGTTTTTCCGAGTTCTACGATACCTTGGAAGGCTACCTCAAAGATATCAGCCCAGTCCTTAACTTCAGGACATTGTTCCTTAACATCTTTGAGTGTTTGTGTAGCCTGTCTCATTACTTCTTTTTGAGCGGCTTTTGAGAGTTCCATTTCTTTTTGGGATTAGGGCGGGACGAACGATCGTTACCGGTGAGATTGAACCACTTCTGAGTGGACTTCTCATCAATATTCCAACCGTCCAAGAACCAACCACGATTGGTCTTGATCATCTCTCGACCAGGGATGGTTTTGTTCTTGTTCCACCAACGGATCATAAGATGTTCGTGTTCACGAACAGTCTTATTACTAACGACACTGTAAACGTCATACAGAACGCCGTTACGAACAGCAGGAATCTGCAGAACTTCCCCAGTCTCAGTGTCAACAAACTGGGTGAATTCAATTCTTTTTGCCATAAGGATTATGGTTTTACTGTTACTTGTGCTTTTTAAAGTAAAAACACAATAGAAAACTTGGGTCTCCTATCAGGACTCGAACCCGCAATAATACCTAGTTACCGCACTAGTACATAGGAGACACATTAATAATTGTAACGATTTGGGTAGTCACGTTACGATGGTCCATCGCCCAAGTACCTTTGTCTAGTTTTGATCCTCCAAAACTAGAAAAACCGAGGACTACCTCTTGTTGGCCCAGGTAGTTAGGCACTAGTTAATCAATTAGCAGTCACTAATATTGTCCAAAATTTAATATTAGTGTTAATACTTAAAAGATATAATTTACCATACTTTATATTATGTCCATATATCATTTATCTTATATGACATAACAATTCTTTTCGATAAATACCGATCTTTTAGAACTAAACGCTGCTATTCCCGTTTAATTGAACCTTAGGGGGCTATCATGCCCCCTAAGATTATGAGCTTTGAAGCTACTCGACGACCTTGACAATCGTAGGATTGACAGTGACCTCGACTTCCTTGTCGAGAGCGGCCTTGAGAGCGTTCAGGTGTTCGACCTGGCGATTCCACGCCCATGCGGTCTCCTTCGCCTCGAGATATTCGTTGATCTTGCTCTGAAGATCACCGGTCTGATCGGCACCACCGACCTTACCGAGTTCGTCGATGATGGCATCAGCCTTCTCATCGGCTTCGGCTGCGCTGTCCTGGGCGGAAGCGATAGCCTGTTCAACACCACGACGGATACGCTCTTCACGACGAGTGAGAGCATCACTGCGAACACCCTGAGGGTTCACTACGAACGAAATTCTTTTCATGTTACAAAATTATTTTAAAAGTTGTTGTTAGACTCGGAGCCTTAACAGACTCCACTTTAAATTCAGTTGAATTAGATTTGACTTTTGGTTCTACACCAGTAGAAAGATGTGCTGCGATACTACGCATATGATCAAATAGACCATTTATGGCTCTATGCAAAGCTGTAAGATCGTAACTTTTACATTCAGGAAACGAACCTCCAGCAGCATTGTAACCATATGCATTGGTACAGAAAACCATCTTATCTAAACTGAGTTTACTAAAAATCAAAGCGTTACGGAAAGAAGATTCCTCCAGAAAGCAACCGCATACTTTATAATTAATAGTTTCTCCATTTACATCAAATTTGATTTTATCACCAAGTTTGATATAAGGGATACTTTTGTAATTATCAATAGTAATTGTTTGTTCTGGGGTTGATTCTTCTATTTTACGGAATAAAGCATTAATTATACGTTTTAATGCATCAAAATCATTATTTTCACATTGTGGAAAAATGCCATCACCTACAGGTGAATACCCGTATATATCTCGACAATACGAACGTTTATCACGTATTCCTAGCGTATCAAAGATTACATCATTTGATAGTCCACAACAGGTAAGATGTGATGATGTAACTTGATATCTAATCTCTTTTCCATTTAATGCAAAAATAACATCGTCTCCGATACTTGGATGAATTATTCTATAATTCTCAATAGTAATTTTTGCCATATTACTTGTTCAAGAAAACAAGTTTCTGAAAAAAGGACGGTTTGTTATTTGACTTACAAACGGCAGAACAAACGCCATTCTTTCTCTCTATTTCTTCGAATAATGCAACGATAACATTGCACAGAGCACGAAAGTCTCCTTTTTTGCAACGAGGAAAACCATAGCTACAATCAGATTCGTATCCATAGGCTTTATTGCAAAATTCTGATGCACATACATTGCATTCTGTAAAAATTTTACTATCCCCTTCCCAACATCTTGCATTCTGAAGATGATCTGAATTTACTTCATAACGCAAATCGTAATAACGAAAAGGAAAAATCACATATCCATCAAAATGAGAAAGAATTTTTGGTGTTAATGTTCTAAAATTATCTATGGTAATTGTCTTTACTGCCATGTTTATTAAAGCTTAATATGAAATTGACCAATTGTAGTCATTTTTATTCTCACATTAGAACCTTTACTGAGTGTTTTAATTCTCTCAAAAATAGCACAAATGACTTTAAGTAGTGCATCATAATCCTCATATTCGCATTCTGGAAATCCAAGTTCTCCAACATCTTCTGCTGAATAACCATATGCTTCCGAGCAAAATTTGCAATGATCCTCAATTCCTAATACGTCTAAGATTTTACTATTAGCACTACCAGTTTCTATTCCTAGATAGCCTGCTTCAACAGTATAAATATAAGTATTACCGTTGAATACAAAAGTAACTTTATCTCCTTCTTCAACTTCAGAAAACTGTTTATAATTTTCAATAGTTAAATGCTGCATATTACAACTTGATAGAAAGATTCATCTTAGTTGGAACATGTAGTTTAATAGGAGTACATTCAGGAATAACTTTCTTTCCAGATTCTATAGGAGACAATCCTCTACGTGCTGCAAGATTGTCAAAAAGAAACATGATCATCTTGTCTCTTTCATAATCATCGTAAAACTCTGGAAAATCACCATGACGACGTTCTCCATAAACTTGCTTACTTACAGATTCTTTGTCAAGATGAAGTTCTGTAAAAATAGTATCATTTAATCCCCTACGAAAATTTAAGAAAGTCTCGTGTATGTCATAAACCAAAGTATTTCCTTTGGATATCTCAAAAACCAGTCTATCACTCGAAGTAATAGTATGATTTTTTAATACACTTTTATAATTATAAACGTTGATGTCCATATTATTCTACCTTTAACCAACCAAGTTTATATTTTAAGTAATGAAAGTACGTCTTGAATATAATTAGTTTAATAGAAGCAATAGGACTAACATCAGTCAACGGATTAAATATGTAGTCACTAAAATAAACAAGAGTACCTTTCGGAATTATGGCATGAAAAGAAGTACATCCACCCCATTTACATTTATTTTTATAAAAGGAATGAATACCTTCATTAATATTCATCATATGTTCCTCTTCAAAAGGATCATAATAGTTATCAATGCCAAAGTGATCAACACTTTGAATAAAATAACCATTATGAAAGACAATTTCTTGACCAAATGTAGGACTTCTGTAAATACTTCCGTTTTTGGTCAAATTTTTAAAACAGTGTAGATCTTTAGCTGCTTTAATTGGTTTTCTAGCTTTTATCGTTAAACACATAACATTCTATTTTAATTGGTGCTTTACAGAGGTATCACCCTCTGTAAAACAAAAAGACACAACGAATTTTGTACTTTGGTAACAACTATTCATTCTGTTTATTTAGTTAAACTTAGGATTTCGTTGTATCTTTTAAGGATCATTTTCCTTTGAGAACTAGAAAACTTAGATTCCTTCTTATCGATAAGAATCTTATTGTGCACAAGGTGATAGAGAGTTTCTATTCCCAGTTCTGCAAGAACATGAGTAATAGTTCTCTCTTTAGGTCGAAGTGTTCTAAGCAAGAAGTCATTCAGATTTAAAATCGGAAGCTCATCATACTTAGACATTATCTCGGTGGGTTCAAGAACTTGTACATCTTCCAAGTTCAGCCCAAGCTTTTCTACGTCAAAATCGTCCTTATCATATAAGATAAAGACATCGGGATTATCCGGAAAACGGCATGAGATAAACATATATCAAATGTAATAAATTTTCCAGACTACCAATCCCAACGAGGCCAATCGTATTGCATAGTCAGCTATTTAAGTTTTGGTAAAGATTGACTTTCATACATTAACTGTGTGATATCTTCTTCGGTACAATAACCAACCCTATCATCTGATATAATAGAATTCTGAGGTACTAATTCAAACTCATAAGGGGCACCAACAGTGGTGGCTGTGCCTTTCCCTTTGCGAACCACCACTGTGTACCCGTTCCTTAATTTTATACCAGCTTTATTAGATTGGTCAAAAACCAAATCTTCAAATGAATATTTTTTCCTACTCACACATTCTGTGCGAGAAAGGAACCCCTGCGTTTACAGCGCACGGAAACGTACGCTCTACCTTCTTCATCTCCGTCTTTCCGTCCTTAGTGGGAACTTCAATTTCCACAGTCCGACGGATAAACATCAGTCTTGTTTTCGGTTTTGCCATTAAATAATTGTTTTAAATTGTAATTAATTCGATGAGGTTTAACCGTATACCAGATTTTGTTTCTAAAAGTAGATTCACGTTTTTCAACAACGAAACTAATTTTACCACGAACAAAATCTTGAAAATCAGTGTCAGAAACAACATAATCATCTGAAAGAAGATTTATCTTCTCTCTAATAGAAAGATTCTCTGACATATCACTGCTGCAGAACACTTCTGTTGCCTGAGTTATCTTTCCCTTTTTAGATACAAATATTGCTCCGCCAAGAAACAATATCAGAAAAATACTCAGAATAACAACAGGAAACCATACGTCCCAGTCTATTTTTAATTTGGCATTCATAGTAGTCAAATTTTAAGGGCCCCTAAACTCCAAAAGTGGCATTTTTAGAGTTATTAGTAGAAATCTTATATCCCATTGGAGCCCTTCCACAATGCAAAGAACTTCGTTAATTTTACGGACTAACGTTAGACCTTGTTGATAGCATTCTTAAGATGCCGCTGAAATTCAGCCATAGCGTACTCATAGGTAATCGCTTTTGCCAGAATATCAAATACACCAGGAACCACAAGTCCATACTTACAGAGATAATCGTCTTTGATTTCGAACATCTGCTGTAAATTGAAACCGTGTTTTTGTTCAGTATAGGAATGCGTAATCGCTTTCAAAATGGCAGATGCCTCATAACGATTGTATCCACCAACATTCATAAGCGATACGATTGTGATAGGCGTACCGTTTCTAAAAAAGTCAACTACAACATTATACGCTTTTCTTGCAGTAGTCGATCTAAACTTTCTCATCGTATCCATACATTAAAAAATCAAGAATCTTAACTTCTATCCAAAGAAAAGCATATACAACAAGTGTACAAACTATTATCGGCCAAAATAAACCGAATAGAATATCCCAGTTACCATAGTTGACTTTACTATATCTATGGATAAGATATGATGTAATTGGCCATCCAACTATGTAAATAATGAACAATATAAACCAAATCATCTTTCTCTGATAGATTTAATTGACATAAAATCTTCCCTAGTAAAAACATAGGTAGGATCTGGTGCAACAGGGATATGAATATCAGTAATCTCAATTTTTGCAGAAGAATTCTTGGAATAACCATTAATTTCTACCATCACTGGTTTACCATCGATCTCATAAACAAGTTCATAAGATCTACGTACACCAATCGCTCTACGTTTGTTTAGATGCTCATTGGCAAGAAAAACAATACCTACAGCAGCAAGTATTATAAATCCAAAAATTAATGGAATTCTTATATTGTATGAAAGCTCAATTTTTTTCATACTTCATAATTCCTAAGAAGGTATACAAAGAGTAAGATTACAAAGAGAGTTCCAATCAAACCAGCAAGATCGGATTTGAAAGCGAGGGAGAGAAATGCGAAAATCGCAATGCTTACAAGAGCGAATAAGCAGATTCCAATAAACCAGCCTATTGCTTTTTCACAAATTTCGATAATGGACATAGTTTTTAGTTGTTAATGTTTGAAGGACTGGATTAGTAAAGAAACAAAGCCCCTCTCAACGTATTGGAGAGAGGCTTTGCAAACACTAAAACTAAACCATGCCCTTTCGGGGAACCCCTAGAACCTATCACAGTTCTAGAGATTTGTTTACTACTCAAAGGCTTCGAAAAGCGCTTCGTACTTAGCCTGATCGAACTTGATCTTCTGAGGCGTAGTGGAATCGCCCATGAGCTTATCCACATGCTTACGATTTTCGTTCTCGTTGGCGATGTGCTTGAACTCCTGTTCGAGAGAATCAAGCTTGAGATCGATGAACGAATTGTCATCGATAGAGACGCTGTCCGCAATCATTGCGACAATCTGGGCTTTCCGAAGAGCAAGAAGACCGTCGAATTCGACAATCTTGGCATCCAGAAGGACAATCTTGTTTTCGAGATCATCCGCTGCATTCTGAAGACGCTTGTAAGTGTTTTCATGAATTTCGTATTCATACACAAGACGAGCACCTTCTTCCTTGCTAATCTGCTCTTTGACTTTACGGATATTTGCGGCCTTCTGAGCAACCGCATTCTCCATAATATTACGTTGCTCTTTGACAGAAGTCAGCGCTTCCGTGAGATAGGTCCTATTCTCGACGAACTGGGCCTTCTTTACGGTACGATATTCTGCAAGAGTGCTGAGCAACTTCTCCTTGACGAGAGAGAAGTTGTCCTTTTTCAGGTCCCCGAGAAGACGATTGAATCGTTTCACAATCGAATTCTCAGAGAGGCAGAGATGCTTGTCGATATACTCCTTACCAGAGAAACTACCGTACCAGATCATCCCTGCAACGAGGGCGGCGATAAGTAAAAGTGTGAACATTATTTAAACTTGAATCTAAAAAGAAAATCCAGGTAAGGAAAAGAGGTTTGAGGATAAGTGTCAGGATGAGTTATCTGTATCTGCCAGCACATCAACATGATTGCTAATGAGATACAAATAATAATCCCGGTAACAATTATCCGTTCAGGCAACGTTGTTGCTCCGAACATTGGAAACGAACAGAGAGTCCATCCAACTACCGTTGAATAGAACAAAATATTGGACCACAGTACATTGGGAATGGCCAGCAGGAACAGAGTTCCCAGGAAGCCAATAGCAAGTAGCGATATCCAAAAAGCAGAAGAAAAAGATTCTCCAGACAAGCTACCATAATAGAAACTATTACGTGCCCGTCTAGTCACATAGAGTTTTTTGTTATCAATAGAGTACTCTACTCTACGGTCATTCGGAAACAATTCCCGAAGACATTGTTCGACTGTCATAGCTTAATTTTAAATGTTTGTGAAAATTGTTTCTTTTTAACAGGTTCTTCTTTGAGGCAGTTATATCCTAACCAAATTATCGAAAAGATTTCCGGTGTAACTTCCATGTATTGATATACATCTTTGTAAAAATTTACATCAGATGCATAGCTAATGGTGCCATTTTTACAGCTAGGAGAATATGCAAAAGAATTCCTAGGATTGTTCCAATGAATCTCGTCTGGAGCAACACGGACTCCTTTAGACTTGATAACTTTTAGAACCTTAGCTAATTCCTCACTACCTCTACAACAAATGTTTTCTTTTTTAAAAACAGGCATTACAGTTTGATTTGAAGTTTAGTTACCATTACAGTAACAGATCTTCTAGAAGGATCAGGTACATCAGCATCCGTATACTTTACATCAGCTATGGTTTTAGTTCCTAACCAAATGGCAGCAAATACTTCAGGTGATACTTCAACGCGTCCAAACTTTTCTCCAAAGTAAGGACCTTCGTTATACGATATACCAGTTCCAGAGCCTAGTGAACTTTCACTAAACTCAAACTTAGGATCACGACCTCTACCAAGAGACAACGGTCCCCAACCTTCGCTTTTTCTAATAGCTGTCAGTATTGGCTCAAACTCAGGAGAACCCTTGCAAAAAACTTTACCTTTTGCACGAGCTTTCAATGACTCAGGAATATACCCAAGCCAAGCAAATGCAAAAGTATAAGGATCTACACACGCAAAACCTTTATTACTAAAAGCACCTGGTGCACTAAAATCATGAGCATATCTCATTATGTCATTGGTACGTTGAGTACCTTGTGCTATCTGATAATCTGACTTCATACAGACTGATAGTAAATCTGGTCTAATTTCAATCAGTTTTTTACTCAGAATCTCGGCCAAGATGGTTGGAAGTTCTTCACAACCTATACAATAGATTTTACTTCTATCAAGACTCATAACTTAATTGTAAGTTTAGTTACACTTACTTTAGTTATTTTAACATCCTGTTTAGGCGCAATAACTAAAGTTAGTTCATCCTCAGATTCGATAATAGAATCTACATCCTGTCCAAGCCAGATGACAGAGAATACTTCTGGACTCACTTCGATACAATTTCTACTCTCGAAATAATCCATGCCAGAATATCCAAAATTAGAATCAGCAGAACCAACACCAAATTTATAACGATTATCAGTAGCTCTTTCTAACACAGTTTCTGGAGCACCAAAAGAAACCAAATTGCGTTTTATCATTTCTGATAAAACCTTTTTAAAAGTCTCTCCTCCTCTACAAAAGCAGATAATTTTTGCCTCAACTAAGATTTCTTCTGGAATCTTTCCAAGCCAAGCTACAGCAAAAGTAAAAGGGTCTACTTTCTGATAACCGTGATTCTCAAAAAAATCAGGACCACAATCATAACCAATAGATGTAGCATGACGAATACTGTATCCGAAACACCAAGCATCACCAGAACTTTGTTCGATTCCATGTACTCTGACACCGGATGCACTAATTGCTTTTAACACTTTAGAGAATATTTTGCCACCTTGGCAAAATATTTTTTGTCGATCAATCATGGTTTTTAATGTTTTAAATGGAACTTCAAGTTGATATCACTCAACTTGAAATTAAATTGTACAATCCTTTCACTAAGATGACTTATAAGCATTTTACTATGCATTTCATGAGCGATTGTTATTTCTCAGTACTTCTATTAACGAAATTACCATACAAGACGCCTAAACACCGTAAAGACTACCGTCTACATCGCCCAAACAGTTTTCACTGTGCTTTCAACTAGCTTTCGGCTAGAAGTATAATCGACGCATTACACTTGCTAGATTCATATGCCATATCTGACTACGATGAGACTAGTAGAAGACTAGTTCTAATCTCAAAGCTCTCGTTCATCATACTTCTGTGACTGGTGTGAGGTACCGTCCCCTGCAGGTAGACTTTTCACAAAAGGCCATCTTAAACGCTTCTGGCATTGCGTATACTTCAGGAATAGAGTCATCACCTGATAATGTAGTCTCTTCAGCTCGTTACACTACTTCGGAGGTTGACCTTTACACCACAGGTAAGATTAAAAATTATCCGCATAAACTAGTCAAAGTGGGAAGACCACAGTTTATATTACGTTCCATGGAACTTTTAAACAACAATCTCGAGAATCGGTGACTAGCAATTGGGAGAATTGTCGTTGTGGATAATTTCTATTTAGTTTGGCTTTTAAACCAAACGACAGCTTCATCTACAAGACTTTCAAAGACAGAATATTCTACATCTCGCAATGAAAATCTAGGACGTCCATCTTCATTATATTGTTCAAGATGTCTCTCATAAACCGTCTTACGATCAGTTTCATCAAGATATGCAAGAACAAGATAAAAGAGATGATCAGATACTTGTTTGTCTTTTAACTGTTTCATGCTGCTACAATAGATTGTCGATATCGAAATCTTTTACAAACATCATCGTCTTTCTTTTCTTTGTGTGTAATTCTACAAATACACTTATGACTTATGGGTTGTCCAGATTTCAAATCATAAGTAACTGAACAGATACAATGTTTACAATATTGACAAACTCGATAACTCATAATTAAATTAATTAAAATAGAACTCCATACGAGATCCCTCTCGTATGAAATTTTTGTATAGGCTGAGTCGTGACCTTTACAACTACCATTTTCATCTCTCATCGAGACTAGAACACACCCTTTTGAGGTAGGCAGCACAGAGACGGATTCAGAATTCCGCAATCACTACACTTAGATATATAAACTACTTCTTTCCTTAGAACTCCTTGCCAGGTTAACGAGATGCCTCCCGTTAGAACTTAAGTACTTGTTTCATCTCATCAATTGCCTTGCGAGCGCATGATGCCTTCATCTTACAGAAGGATAACTCTGTTGTCTCTAAGTGTGCACAACACTTTTTGCATTAAAAATTTTATTTTTAACATGCGTGATTTGAACACGCGACCGCTACATTATCAGTGTAGAGCTCTACCTTCTGAGCTAATGTTACATAACATTTTTAATAGATGACCATTGAAGCTGTGTGGTTGTGCTTGAATAGAATGCTACCTTTTGAGTAGTTTAACTATCAACACAGCTTTGTTACTTGTCCGCCAAGACTTTCGCTTTACTAATTGTTCGAACTTACCATTTCTGTGATCTGTGGATGGCTAATCCGGCCTAGTGATGTCTCATCGAGAACATGCTAAGCTTTTACAGTGCCGGCCAAGGCAATAAGTCCACTAACTTTCATCATCAACACCATAAGGACGGCTAATCCTTTTTAGTATTGAAGCAAATCTGTTTGTCACTCTCACGAGTCAAGTTAGGGCGGTCAACCCCAACGCAATACTCTATCCATTCTGCCCGAATGTACACCAAGCACCGCTATTACAGATTGTGGTTTTCTTACAGAATACTATCATTAAGTGCCGAAGCATTCCTCTAATGATAATATCGCAGAAACGACAGTCTATTAAACCTGTTTCCACTTTATCCCATCACTGGTTTATCTTAACGACAAGAAACCTGCCGTTTACATTAAGGTATGTAAACAACCTGTATATTAGGGGAGGGAATATACAACCCTATTCGATTTTAGATACAGACTCAATGGTTATGTTCCTTTCATAAGGATCCATTGCGTCTTCAAGGAGCCACTCTTCGTCATCCAGAACATAATCATCTGGAACTTTGACTTTAACTTTTAATGTGATTGTTTTCATAATAGAAAAAAAATAAACCACTTGTGCTTCACAGCAGAAGTGGCTTGCAAACCGATATGTGTACTAAAACCAAAAACTATAAAATTCCCAAACCAATTTGTCAAGTGATTGGTAACACCTCCTTTATATGGGATTTTGGGAGCCTCTTCGAGGGGAGAAGACCGTTTGGTCTTTGATTTTGCATTCAAGAGACTCAAGAATAATGCTTTGCAGTAATGTTACGTGTTTCTCACTGGTTAATTCCAGTACTGCGGGGGTCTGGTATCACGTCCATGTCATACGCATCAGGATTTGCGAGCATTTTAGGCCTGCAGTCGGCCCCTGAATTTAGGATCTCCGAGTTTGTATCTCGTCGTCCACGGATCGGTGTTCCATCCCTCTACAACTTAGGCCGTAAACCTTTGACGGCAAAGACAGCAGAAGGATTAAATTCTGGACGATCCTCAATAGAATAAGTTCTTATTCCATCAGGTAATCGTTCCACTTGGATCAAATTGCTGGGAAGAATCAGCCATCTGCAACAAATTGCAACAGCTAATGCTTCCGATCTAGAAGAGACATTGGTGATATAAATCCCAAGTCCATCAATCTGAAAGGTCATAATATTGTAGTTTTAATGATTTTCAAAGAAACTGCTCGTGTTTCACAACAGGAGCAGGTGATGTCAAACATAAACCCATTATTCATGACAACAAGCATTGAACCCCAGCAAGATATCACTCTTACTGGAGTTTATATTTGTTCTCAGCCGGAGATTCGCACTCCGTATTATTCCAGAAGCGACACCTAAGGACGAACCCCACTTCCTGACCACACGTATGTGGATTTACTGGCTTTCCAATTTCATAATTGGTAAACGCTGAGAACATTATAAAATAAGTCTATACATGTTGCGGGTATGTCCCGAAAAACCGTGCTCTACGGCAATATGATCACTATCCGTATGCTCTTCCGATTCATGTATAGACATAAGAACTCCGATAGAATATCACTTCTACCGGAATTTATCTCACACCTTTAATAGCTTATCGTCGGACGTCTCCTATTGTAGCCGTGAGTAGGGTTGATTACACAACTTTTTTAACGATTGGCTCGGATATTGCTATGGTCGCCAAGCACAGCGTCACCCCAAATCACGGAATGGGGACCGTTTTCTAATAATGCATCACTAAGCATCGTCTTCAATACCCTTGACTAAATCAACTAGATCTTGAGAAATATGAATATATTCATTTTTCTTACTATCGTAAATGGCAACCATTCTGGTACCATCATCTTTAGTATAATAGTATCTAGTACCTTTCTCATCAAGATATGCAGCTTGTCCATTAGAATACGTAAGATGTTCTTCTTTCAGATATTTTCTATCTTTAGTCAAAACAGTTTTAAGCATATCCTGAGCCATACGAATGGGAATTTGGATTCTCACTCGATGGTTAACAACATTTGCATAACCATAAGGTCCTTTTATCTGCATATCTGTGCAAGTCCAATCCCTTGCAGTAAACATGAGATAATCATGAGCTAAAACGATATGCTTATCAGGATTGGCATCTTGAGGGCTCATCTTCACAACAAATTCATCCTCAGAAAGTTGTTTAATAAACTGCATAATCGTAAAGTTTTTGCTGGGACTAGTCAAATCACCCAGAAACAGTGTGGTCTACGAACATATTCACCACTTCGGACAGTTAAAACTATTTATCAACTGACAAGTTTTTTACAATACTACTTTGGGAGGAATATATCCCGCTAGTACTATGCAGCGGTTAAAGACAGAGTAGCAACGATGTCAGCGTTACCGCATAATACTGCACTTTGGACAAGCAGTTTCGTATTGTTAAATGATACTGAGGATTTCCTCAGCAACGCTTTGAAGGGATTCGACAGGACAGCCAAGTCTTTCGGCAAGAGCTTTCTTACGAGACTCTTTTTCCCGCTTGACTTTTCTGTCTTCGAGTTCCTTCTGACCAGCTGCAACAAAACCAGCGATTTCATCGTCGGTCAATTTCGAGAGATTTGCGAGATTGTATCTCGCTTTCTCACGATATTCTTGCAGCTTGGGATTTCCTCCTTCGGGTCCCTTCATAACGGTCTGAATGGGATTGAGAAGGAACAAATCGCGGATCTTATCTTCAGAGAACGAATTCTCTTTCACGATATCGGTCCACTTGTAGAACCTCTTGTTAGTAGGTTCAAGGAAGTGTTCATTGTCAACAAGACAAGTGAACAGTCTTTCCGCTTCTTTAGCGTTAAGGACGTTTTTCATCTCTCTTTGAAAGAGGGCGAGAGATATCTGGCTCTTCTTTGTGCAAAAAAATTTGCGGAGAAGACCAGCAACCCTGTTAGTGTCGATTGGTTTGGACATGGTTTTAGAGTTTTTGTTTGAAACTACCGGAATCCACCGTACATATACCCAGCTTCGTAGTGCTGAATGGTACGAACCTGACCATTCTTCATACGAATCACCTGAGTATATTTCTTAGTTTCACCGGCATGATTTTGATTCCTGTCTTTCGCTTTGATAGCCACAAATCCGACAGGATGGATTTTGATTCTCTTCGATCTCATATTTATAATTAATTGATTTCAAGCAAAGTAAAACAACGGTCTGCTGATCAGGCAATTCTCCTCCCTACGGTTTATAATGGATTCATCACAGATGAGTAGCTAATTCATCCTTTATGGATTACTTCCCATGATCGCTGTTTTACTATTATTGAAAATAAAACAATGGTCCATCTCGTCAGATGATTTTTGCAACCGAATGCATTTTCTAACCAATGGCAACAATGATAAATCGGCGAAAAACGCCGAAGAACGACGGCATTGATGAACTCCATTGTGATCATTGTTTTATTAAAAGAACACTTACTTACTAGCAACGAAATCTTGCGAGCCACTTGTAGAGTTTGGATACTCTAAAGTAAGTGTTAAGTGTCTTAAAAATCACCTGGGCTTCACAGCAAAGGTGATCAAAAATCCTTAATAAATGAAAAAAATTAATGCTAACCGTTTCTCTGGAAGCACTGTTAGTAAATTTCTTAAAACCATCTGTGTCTCACGACAGAGATGGAGTTATTGCTATAACGCAATGCAAAGCTTAGATTTCTAAAAAAATTGGAAGAATAGGCAATCACTTCCTATGAGCCTATAACCTCTTTGCTCTTTGTAAGGTTCTTATCTGTACTTACCTTCAAGGAAATGCGTACTGTTTTCGAATCAGTCGCAATATCTCTTATCGCTCACGGTCCTGCGAGCGTCAATCCAATACCAGACACCCGTTAATCTGGTGTTTTCTTAGGAATTTGACGAATTGGATTGAAAACATTCAAAACTTCACCTGGAGATAGCAACTGGGGTCACCATCATTTACCATTTTAACTCACAGCCAGATTCCCCAATCCACTTATGAGTTGTGAATAAAAAATGTTTTCGCTCGTTACTTGCTTTAAGTCATAACGAGTTTTAAATCCTGCCTAGCTTTGTTGTCAACAGGAATGGTGGACTCAATGCGGTTCTCCACTTTGTCAGACTTTCTTAAATCTGCGAATGCGCTTGAAAAAATATGAGGTTGTTAACTGGTTACCCCAAGCCTAGCCATTATTCTGGAGCTGACAATGCTTTAAGTCAGAATAATGTTACTGCAGTTGTACAATTCTTGTTAGCCAGATTCATGCTTACTGGTGCCTTTGGTTACCAAGCCCAGGATACACGAGTGTTGTATGAGATTGCGCACTCTCATTGGTCACTCCGAGGTCGCCAGCTGGATACACTTTAATCCAGCAAGCTCTCTTTAGTTTATTAGTTTTATCTTACTAGTGTTCTGTTTACCTTTTAATTCTTACGAATCGGTCAGTTATCTTTGAACTATCATAGACCTGGCAATTGTCTCTAGTAAAATCATTCCTTGAATAGTTGTATTTCCTACACATAGCCTTCCTTTCAGCAGTTTTGGAATTAGGGAAACTCTGCCTATTCGCCGAATGTCGTCAAGGTAATTGAGACTATTTCAACTACAGTGACTCTTACTTATGTTTGTCTGGTAAAGTAATGGAACCCATAGATAGTAGTCTATCAACCAATCCCACAGGCATTTGTAACACACAATAAAAATAGTCTTTACTTGACCAGATGTTACATAGCCTAAACCGACCTTTCGGTCGATTGGTGGGATAATTTAAGGTGAGTGGATCCAATGCAACCGGTCAAAGTTACATCAGATATTTTTGCGAGAAAAAAAACATGGTATATAAAGTTCTATTGAACTCATTTTTTAACGTGGAGTCTACTATCAGTATATCCAGGACTGATAGATACCTAACCACTGTTATAGTCTACCTGGCTAGAAAATGAAAAATGTGAAAATATTGTCAGGAATAGGCTTCACCTGATTATAAGACAGCCACAAGTCTCTTTTTTCTGAATAGTTAATAGGTCGAGTTCGAAGCTTTTTGAAGGATGATAATAAGTTGTAGAGAGTGGAGTGGAGTGATAGTGTCCGCTCATTCTCACCCTCTACAACAAATTTCAACCCTAAAGAGAGACCGGAAGATACGCTTCAAGCCATTTGGTAGGCTGAATCATTCTTCCAGTACGAGGACTCACTCTCTCAGGCCTGTCCACAACTCTCACTTGGAGAGTAGGATCTGCCAGGATAGCGTTCAAGATTCTGTTGTGTACAAAAATCTTCTCTCCCTTGTCTCCTTTCACAACAACGCTGTGTCGGGAGGCACCAATTATACGTTTGGTAACGTTGAATTCCTTTGCTGTCATGCGGCTTGGTTTAGTTGGTTAAAAGAGCCAGTTCCATATATCTATCGTATGGACACGGTAAAGCACCTATCTGGCTATTTCGGTGGGCTTTTACTTGTTGTAAGTTAAGCCGATGTGGAGAATAGGCTTCACTCCACTATAAGACTGCCGTTAGTCTCTTTATGCGTTGGGTTTTAAAGGCAGATACTTCGCTATGACAAAGCCTCTACCATCCCACTGAATCGTGAAAAACCCTTCTATTCCGTCTTTGTAGTCGCCAGTACTCACGAGCGAAATGAATGTTGTACCATAATAAAGTCTTTTACCGCGTAGTTGCGCATACACGGTAAAAGACTTAATTGGTAGTTCCATCCTTACAGCTCAGGATTCGGCAGGACGGGGAATTCACGGGGTTCCGTAGCACGAATCTGCTTGACCGTGCCGTCGGCGTTGTACACCGGATTACCCTTTTCGTCAACTTCCGGAACATACTTCGCGACGTTGCCGTCGAAGCTGGAGACCATCGTGGAGAAAGTCTCGTTAGGGACGTTGATTCCACCCTGCTTGATCAGCTGGGCGACCACGCGCTTGCAGTCACCGAGCTTGGCCCACTCAGGATACACCTGGCCGTTCTGGTTGTTGATCCGACTCTGGCGGAAGAAGAACATCGGATTCAGGAACGTTTTCACGTCATTGATGATGACAGGAACGAGCATCGTAGGACGACGACGACCTTCCTGGGGAGCGAGCTTGCCGATCTTCAGGCTGTCCGGAGTGACACCTTCTTCGAAGCGAAGCTTGTCACCAGGATGCAGGCCATAACCGGTAGCAGGAGCACCCATGTTGCTCAGCGCATCGATACCTTCGGTTTCGAGTTTGCGCTCATCGGCACCGAACACCGGTGCCCAATCTTGAATTTTACTAAGCATTTATAATGTTGTTTTAAGGTTTGTTGCTTAAGAATTTGGCCTTGTTTTAGGTATATCGAAAAAAATATAGCCCTCCCTTTCGGGAAGGCTATATTCATTAGATGATCACCTTGAAATAGGTGTAAGGCTCGCGGTTCTCCTTGGTCAGAGAGTCAGGAACACGCTTGCGCGTGCCATCCGGCTGCTCTTCCCACGTAGGACCGTGCAGAACGATCTCCTTGGTACGGAAGATTCCGAGCTTGGAGATGAGACGAGCACGCTGCCGGTCATCCTGTCTGGTGACAAGACGACGATTGACGCAAGTGCCGCCATCGTCAGGATCCGCATAGAGCTGTTCCTGCTCTTCCTTGACATCAGGAGATGCCGAGAACGGAGTGAGCGGGTACACGTCCCATCCAGTAATGGACGACCACATGTACAGATTCGCTCTGTACCGAACCTCCTTGTTGACAGTGTACTGGGTGTACACAATCTTGGCAGGAGAAGGGCAGAAGAACTCTTCGTTGTCAGACGGAATCCAGCTTCTACCGTAGGTAGCGAGCACAATTCCATCTCCACGAGGATCTGTGTCCAAGTCGTAAAACTTAACTCCGGTGGATTCGAGCTTTTTGCGCTCGGATTCTGCCTGAGCCTGTAAGTTGCTTTTCTGTTCTTCAGATAGCATAGGCTTACGTTTGACTAAAATCCAATCAACTATGCGTTAAATGTGCATCTATTCGTACTAGTTGGTTAGTCTGCGCAACTTGACTAACGGACTCACTCCCGAGTCTTATCGTTCCAAATAGAGATTGATCTAACACAATCATCAATTGGGGTTAAACATACTATTTACGCATAGCTGCAGCGGTTCATATATCGTCTAACCGCGAAAACGTACTAATCCATTACATGTCTTTGGCTCTCCAAATCTTCTCTTTGATACTCAGAAGCTCGCCAGACGTAATATACACCTTAGAAGCTAACTCTTGCAGTTCGTCTTTCAGTCTAAAAAGACTATTGCCGAGTTCATTGAATTTGGTGCGAATCTGTTCTACTTCTTCGTACGCCTTCTCTAACTGGAGGTCCTTTTCTTTACGGGTCATTGTTTGACGTTTTAACAGTTGTTTTAGATGTGATTACTTGATAGAGCTACGGCATCATTGCCTCCATTGCATTTCTGTACTCCTTGATTTCGTTCTGGAATTTTTCCAAAATGGATTCAATAGAGCACAGATGAGCAAGAGAGTCAGCGCTGCTAGGATCGATGAGTAAGCGTGTTTCGTTGACGAGAGCGCCAGCAAGAGCTTCGATGTCGTTGTTACATCTGTAGCGTTCGACAATGGTGATGATGTGCTCACGCACGTCAGCATCAATGTGGACGTTGAACAGTCCTCCTCTGCAGAGAGCTGCTTGGATGTCCCACTTGACACCTTCAGAAGTCACACCAGGACACATGCCAATGAGATAGCACGCTGTCTGCTGGGCGGTAGTGGACAGAAGGTCCATCAGAACCTTCTTGTCAAGAGTGATTGTTTCGGCCATTATTATAGTATTTTATACATTGGCATTTGAAATCTTGTACGAGCCCTTACGGGAACTTCTTCACCGTCTATAATTTCATGGACATAACACGGAGTTCCATCGTAATTGAATTGATACCTTTCGACATCACAATAAGCACTCACAACGAATGTATTATTGAACATGAAGTCGAAATTGACAGATTCTCCATGTCTGGGAAACAGTTTCTCCAGAGCTTCACAGGTTGGAATCTCAGCATTGTTTAGATTACTTCCGAGATACCATTTAAAATCGAACCATGATACCAGACATTTGTACGAATTTACCATTGCGAAACAATATATTTGTTTGGTGTATTCGTAACTAACAGGACCTTCGTTCAGAAACCGAACCGTATCTCCGATTTGAAGATTGGCAACAGGAATGTTGTCGATCATGTTCTTTAACTTGAATGGAAGATTAAGTTTCTTCTCAAGTTTTTCGAGCATACACTTGCGTGAAGCAATTGCTTCTTTTGCAATCACTCTTTTGTAATGAATTGATCTGACTCCACCTTCAACAAGGGAAGGTATGGATTTAAAGTTTGGCATGATGTTGTTATTAATAGATTTAGTCATAACTCTTTCTAGCACGAACTTTATCATCATCGGATTTCATCCAGTCTTCGTTGAAGACGTTGGATTCACCGATGTTGATGAAGGTGAGCTGACGAAGGATGTTCTTCGCTTTGGTGATGAAATCCTGAGGATCCCAAGAAGCAGTCGGATTCTCCGGTTCAGGATAAGGTTCTCCTGTTTCGGGATTGAAGGGCTGAGCTGCCCATTTGTTGTACACTTCGAGCTTCTTTTCGTACTCATCAACCTTGTTGAGGAGCACTGCGATGGCAACTGCGTCGTCGATGTCGACGGTGATACGAAGGCCAGTGATGGCGCTTTCGATCCTTTTGTTCTTTTGCATAAGGCTTTTGTTGTTTAAATGGGTTAATGTTTGAATGTTTTGGTCTTATGACCGGACGTAAACCCAAGTACTCAGCTTTCACCTACTTGGGCATCGTTTCGTCGCAATTCTCAGCGACTCATCAGCGGTCTTTTACAAACTCACAATAAGCTATAAGCGTAATACCAGTCTTTGTGAGGAGAGGACGTTTCTTAATAACTATTTTGTGTTCGACTCCGTTTATAAGAACGTGTTTCATATCAACGAAGTCTATCCTATCTCCAACTTTCAAATCTGCCATAATGAATTGGTTATGGATTAGATGTTCAGCAGTTCTTTGAGTTCGTCCTTGTTCATCTCCATCAGTTCAAGGACGTCCTGGAGCTTCTGCTGCTTCTGGCGAATGATCTCGCGTCTTGTCACTTCTGTTGTATATCTGTCCAGATCAGCGTTCGCCTTATCTAGTCTGTCCTTGGCATCTTTGCCGAAACTGGCGAGTGCATCTTCTGACAGACCAATGAGGTCGGTATCGACTTCGATGGAATGAGCTTCCACAAGTTTGTTATCAGCAACTTCTTGCTTCTTAGCAGTACGAGTGCCACGAGCTTTATTCGCCTTGGGTTGATACAAAGCCATAGCTCGCATGATGAACGGAACCAGGTCCTTTCCAACAATGTGCTTGCCACTGTTGTCATAGAAGCCACTGTGAAGCCTTTCGATGGCAACACCTTTTCCCGTCTTCTTGATGGAGAACAGAGTGGTAGGCAGAGCATCAGTCTTGTGAGAGATTGCCCATACGAACTGAGTGATGGTTGTGCTAGATACAGGAACATCATCGAACAGGCTGGTGAGCCGTCCATCATAGACCTGCTTCTTGCCATCAACTTCTGCTGTGGCCTTGGAGACCTTCGTGTAAAGCATCTGGTACGTGCTTTCACGATCTTCGAGTTTACTTGATCTTTTCATGATCTTTTTTTTGGGTTTATGTTATACAATTGGATTAGTCGACCAAGAGGCCAAACTTTTCCAGGATTTCGTCGGAGGACATCAGACATCCTGCCGCTTTAATGTGGCCATTGCCACCATACTGACGACAGAAAGCAGAAGCATCAAAGTCACTGTGACGAGGAACACGAAGAGAGATCTTGTACTTATCTCCTACTTTGTCACCAATGCAGATGAACGCGTGATGCGTCTGATTCATGAGATGAGTCAGGATGCAAGCGTTGGGCCTTCCGTCAATAGGAAGTACGCACACCTTGAACCCATCAACAACACAGTCATGGGATCTCGTGAACAGTGCTTCTTCGTGCTTAGCACGATCACATTCGAGATCGTAACCGATGCTAAAGCCTTTAGTGCACTCATCATCGTTGAACAGACGAATCGCCTGTGCAACATGATAATTGGATACATCGCCAACAGGCTTGACGAAGCCAGGACCAAACGTGTCCAGATAGAGCATGTACGCGAGCGACTTCTTGAGAGTGGAGAGCTTTCCGTCGTAGTCCATTACATCAGCAGTAGCGACATAACGAACATGGCCAGGATACGCTTCACCAGGGAAGAAGTACTGCCAGGCAAGTGCGCAGGCTCCGATACCATCACGACGAATACCAGAGACAGCCCACAGAACTTTGTTCTGCTCAAGCGTCTCGATAGTGTTCTTGTGATGATCGATCCAGATGAGCTTGGAAGCATTTGCCAGCATCCACTCCTTGCTCAGAGAAAGATCGACCACAATCACGCGATCGAATTCGGAGACACAAGGCTCATTGTCTCCGTAAGTCCAGCCGATGAGCTCGGCATCTGGGAACGCCATCTTGGCGACCGCTGCGGATGTATATCCGTCCCAATCTACGCGGTGATACACAACACAGGTCTTCATAGTTATATGTACTACGAAATTTCAAAACAGTGACCCTACCCCGGTCATTGGTCAAATCGAAATCGATTTCCCATTGGCGAGGCGTGGGGGTCGTGCTACATGACACTTCTTCCTCTACCTTAATATACACATTTTCACTTTTTTCTCCCTCTCTACATACACAATTTTTTGCATAGAAAATTAGACTTTTTAAATGTTGATGATTTTCCTAATTAGATTATATACGTAGAACTATATAAGTAATTGAAAATCAACAAATTAACTACTTTTTGATTTGACTCAGATGATTGAACTTTTGACTCAGGTGAGCGAACTTTTGATTCTAGTGAGCGATTTTTTGATCTTTTTATCAAAAAAGTTTGCATATGTCATAAATATTTTTTATTTTTGTATCAAATAATTGATCATATAAATCAACATAATTGATATTAAAATAAAAAGATCAATCATAGAAATCAAAATGTTTAACTTATAAATCAAAAATTAAAATGGCAAAAGGTTTTATAAAATCCTCTGAGAGAACGTTTTACGACGAAAACGGAAATAAAAAAGTGGAAACTATTGAAAAAAACTTTCAATACAAAACAGATGAAGATAAGTTTTATATGGTTTTTGTAAACTTTGTTAAATGGATGTATAACATTACAAGTGTGAATTCTTTAAAACTTCTTCCTAAATTAATGGAATTAGCAGAATTTGATACTGGAGAAGTTATCTTATCTGCCGGACTACGAAGTCAACTTCAAAAAGAATTAAAACTTGCTCCAGCTACTTTTACTAGAGCTCTTAATGATTTAATTGAAAATAATGCGATACAGAAAGTGTTTTCAGAAGAAGTTGATGAAGAAACAGGAGAAGTGACTAAAACAGAAGTTAAGGGACAATATTTAATTAATCCAGAAATGTTTTGGAAGGGAGATTTAAAGAAAAGAAAAGAATTATCGATTGTATTTAAATCCAAATCAGAAAATAAATAATAAAAATAAATTTTGAAAATTCAATTTTATTTACTATAATTGCAAATAATTATGTACATTTAAAATTGAATTCAATTATGATATATAAATTACAAAATGGAAAAACTATAAAAAGGCAGATTAAAAATAGAGAACCAGAAAAACAGAATTGGTTCACGAAAATGATGATGAATTCCGTAATGAACGATCCCTATACCGGAGCGGTTGCTACAGCTTCTGGTTGAACAAGAGATAAAGAAGGCAATGTAACACAAACAGAAGAGGCTGCAAATAGCGAAGGTGCGAAAAGGCTTCGTTCATCTCTCGCAACTATTGCACCAATCGCCCTTGGTGGGATGTTCGGCGGAGCTGGAATAACCGGAACGGCTAATGCATCCACTATGATGGGTGCTGGCAGACTTATAACTCCAATGCTCGGAATGGGCGCGTTCAATGCGGGATTAAAACAGTATACGCCATGGAAGAACTGGGCTGATTTTGCTTTGAATGTTCCGATGTTCGAAAGCAGCAACAGTATAAACACGCTTTTAGATTATTATCCTGGGGCAGATGAAAAATGGGGAATAAAGGATTGGGCGCATTCTGCTGTAGAACTTTCCAATCCGGCTGTATTCCTTCCCTACGGGAAGATGGCCAATGCTGGCGTCAATCTCGCGGGGCAGGCTTCCAAATATGTCGAAGGCGTTAAGGATAGGCTTGCGGAAAGCGTTGTTCGCATGGCTGATAATGCAATGAACCATCCTCAGTTTATTCCTTTACAGGTATTCAGTCCAAGGGGGATATCGTACATTTTGAATCCAAAAGCAGTAAAGTCCGCATATAAACTTCCGTTCAAATATAGCGGGAAAACCCTTTTTGATGATAAGGCACATCCTGGCGACTTGGTTGACCAATGGATAGGAAAAAGCAAAGTTGAGGGGGCCACTTATGGTTACGACCCGGAATCTTTACCGAAAGATTTTTTACAATCGATGCGTCGACTATATGGTAAAAAATCCGAAAAGTTTCCATTGGTGGAATTTGACGCAAAACCGGAAATGACTATAGGCTTGCCCAGATACGTGAAAAGAAGGTATGGAGACGGGAGGTCTTCCTCGTCATCTGGCGGGATATACGATATTAATGGAGATGCGAGGGTCGATCCCGGGAGATATGGACGTTATTTGAAAATAGATGAGAACGGAAACTATTATTGGGATAATTGGGATTTATGGAAATTTCATCCAGACACCCAGTTTTCAAATGGGTTGTCGCGTTTTTTTAGAAAGCCAGCGCAATTTGTTGATAGTCGCGGAACGCCAATAATATTCCACTGGAAATCTCCGATTGATTTCGTGAGGGCTAGCGAAGAAATTCCAGAGTCTTATTGGACAAATATAAAATTAGGGTCTTTCGAAGATGCACCGATAAACTTTGGCATCTTAGATAAATTTCACGAAAGACCAGGATACGAATACGATTTTGAACCGACGCTTGCTTCTGGTGGTAAAATCCATATCAAGCCGGAAAATCGCGGTAAGTTGTTTGAAGAAGATGGCCCTGGTGGAAAAAAATTTTCGTTTTGGAAATAAGGAGTAACAAGCAATAGAAAATAAGATGGAAAAATATAAAACAAATAACCCCGACCATTTGGCCGGGGTTTTCTTTTTTATTTTATAATTAAATTTCCAGGATTATCTGAACCTCAAATAATTCCTAATCCGCTATAAATATTACTTGGAGTCCCTTCTATGGAACCTTTAGTATAAGCGGATATTCTTGGAGCATAATCATTATTATAAACCTTTATGCTTTCTTGCGTTAGTGCTTGGTCATTTATATTATTTCCTATTGGAGCATGTCCAGTAATTACAAATGTACCTGTACCGGGCTGATATTGTCCGATAATTCCACTTGGATTAGGTAATTGTCATCTATTAAAAGATTGTTGTTCATAAATGTGTTTGTTTTCTTGTGGTGGAACTTTTACAGGAGGTTCTGATGGTCTCATTCAAGATATTGGGCCTGTGACCGGAACTAATGGAATAGCAGGAGTTTTAACAATAGGTATGCCAGTCTTTCCAGAAACTCATTTAATTGCATTACCAGAGGATTGATTTCTAAATAAGCCTTTGATTCCAGAATTTGGTTGATATCCTCCAATATGGCTCGCTCTTACAGTACCTGTTTTTCCAAGACCTTTTGTTCCATCTTGGAACACGGTTCCAAATGTTTGATTACCAGGCATCATCATAGTTTGTCTTTGTAAGCCTGTTGTTCTTAAAGCGTTTTGAATCATTCCTCTACCGTTTTGGCTTACATAACTAATTCAATTAGGTAAGTTTCTTAATACAGTACCTCCGGCAACACCTGATGCCACATCAATTAACGCTGATTTGAAGGGATGACGTTGAGCATAATCTCTACCTTTAATAGGAGTGTAATCTATTAAGTCTTGAATTCCGTATTCATTTCTTCCAGAAATAGCATCATTTGCATATGCAAGACTTTTTTGTGAAGCTAAACTTAATCCATATCCAATCGGATCTGTCATAAAGGCCCCTGCATTTAAGCCTACTTTGAAGGTTGTATCAGCGGCTTTATTTGTTGCATTGGTAATCATTTTTTGATAAACAGCTGTTTTATAAACCTCTGGTACTCTATCGAGTGATAAATTTCCTTGTTTTACAGCTAATGCATATTTATCTATTAATTCCTTTCCGTTATCTCCAAAATTTATATAATCTTTTGGAGCTTCTGCCTGAACGAACGCTGGATATAATTTATATGGATCTTGAACATACAACTCTTGTCCAGGATTTATAGATGGTAAGTTGGCATTAGACATAGGGTCTACACCGTTTCAATACAATAAATCGCTAAGATTTAAATTATTATTATTAGCAATACTTATTCACGAATCACCCTTTTTGACTTTATATTTACTCATATACTTTTACTGTTTATTTATTCATTTTTCAAATTGCTTAAATGCTTTTTCGTCTCTTCTTAACGCATCAATTCCATTAAATTTCTCTCCGTTTCAGAATCGAACTATATTGTTTTGGTCATCTTTAGATTTTTGTAAGAATTTTTCTAATTTTGATAAACTTTTTGGTTGTTGTAATTTAGGAACATCTTTGAAATTTTTAATTACCGTAGGTTTTAACTGAGCGGTTTTTGGTATACCATTAACTATTCCGACTTTTCCAAAGTTTTCAGCAACAGGAAGCGCTTCTAGTCCCTCTCATTCTGGGGCAACTAACAATCCAACAACCCCTATACCTCCAATTGGTTTATTATATCCATATTTGTTAAAATATTCTTCGTCAGACAAATCCCTATCTTTTCCAAACATAAAATCACGTACTCCTTTTCCAAACTTTGAGTTATACGCTTTCTGTCACATATTTAAGAATCCGTTTTGTCCTTTTATGACTCCTCCTTGTTTGAATTGTCCGTTTTCATATTCTTGCTTTCATCTAAGAGAATCTGTTGGTGTTCCAACAAAACGATATGCATTTCTAGTATTATTGTTTTCTAAAGTAGGATAGTATGTTCCGCTTTTAACATAATCCTCTTGTTCTTTTCCACCTTGACTATAATTATAATAATTAACACCAGACGATTGATGATCTAACATCATTGCATGCATTGGAGTTCCTTTAGACACATCTTGAACAATATCGCCAGGCATAGCTTCTGAAAAAGGTATTCTCGTAAATCCATATCTACCTGGATTTGCAAAGAATGTTTGATTACCAGATACACGGTATGGAACACCATAATTATCTGTAGCAGTATAAAGACAGCTTAATCCTGGCTCAATCGTTCCAAGTAAACCTGGAAGATTGTTTATACCAGTGGACATCATGTCTGCAAAATTGGTTCAAAAATAATAATTCTTTTCATCCGAATCTGTTTTAAACGCAAGAGGATTAATTCTATTAGTGAATCGATCCCTTAGCCGCATCCTAAGTGTTGCCCAAGGTGCAAAACTTTTTTGGGCTTTAGATAAAGCTAGATCTCTTTCATCTTTATATAACGCAGTACGTTCGTCTATGGTTTTTTGTGTAACAGGAATCATTGGAGTTACTGGTTCTGTTCTAGTTCTACTTTTTTCTAAAGCTGATTCACGCATAGACTCTAGTTTATTTTTAATATACTCGTCTGTAGAATTTGGAACAGGCTCGTTTTCCAAATTTCCACCGTTTTGCAATTTATATATCATTGTTTTTTATTTTAAATGTTAAACTTCTAAATTTCCATCAAAGATAAAAATAAATTTTGATTTTTCAAAATTTTTCTCTATATTCGCAGCGTAGTATACAGATTTAATAATTAAACGAATAAATAATTATGACTTATATTTTATTATCAATCGTAACTTTACTTTTAATCGCTGTAGTAATTATGACAGTTAAATGACCTAAAGTAATAGAATTATCAGATATAGCACCAAAAGATCTTTCTTCTAAAAATCTCTGACTACAACTTCAGAACGAAGGGGGAAAATATGTGCGAATAGAAAACGGAAGAATTAAACTAAAAATAGTAAAATGGAAGGATTAGAACAATTAAGAAACTTAATCCGTTCCTTCAAAAAAGGAGGAAGCGGAATTCATATAAAGAAAGCAAATCGTGGTAAATTTACAGATTATTGTGGTGGAAAGGTTACTTCAGCGTGTATTGCTAAAGGTAAAGCTTCTTCTAATCCTACAATAAGAAAGAGAGCAACGTTTGCAGCTAATGCTAGAAAATGAAAACATCAAAACGGTGGTAAAATAATGCCGTATTGAGTTCATGATATATTAGGAGGTAAATAATGGATAGAAAAATTAATTATGAAGCGATTAATGAAAAAACTGCGCAAAATCTAAAATATATAGATGACGAGTTAATAAAAGCGGGTTATGGATATTTCCAAAGACTTGCAATTTTAGGTAATGTACAGCGAGAATCTGGAGGAAATCCATTAGCTATAAGTCCAAACGGAACTTGACATGGAATTATACAATGAAACAAGGATAGATATAGACTTCAAAGCAAAGATGCACAATCAGAACTTCAAAGACAAACTGCACTACTTTTAAAAGAACTTGAAAAGAAAGGTTGATCTGGGCAAACCTGACAAGATCAACTAAATTATGCACAATCTTTTAAAGATGCGTCCGACTTAAATCAAGCAGTTGATATATTTACAAGACGATTTGTTCGTCCGGGAAATATTGATTCAGAAATAAGCAAGAGATTAAACTTTGCACAAAGTGGATGAACAGAACAACCAAGTGTTGATTTAGAGGTTGTAAAAAAAGTACTACCTGATAATTTAATTCAGGCTAGACGAAATATTGAAAATAAAGTAATTAATCCTACTAAATCCCAATTTGTTCCAAAACAAAAAACAATTCAATCAGTTCAAACAAACAAAGTACCTTCTGTAGAAGAGATACAATCTCTTATATATAATGCTTTTAAATATCAACAAGGTGGTTTAATTTATAATGGCTTCTATCCAGAAACACCAAAATACAAACAAGAAGAATTAAACTATTATGATTTTGATGTTTTTAATTCTAGATTTCCTGTAGAACCAGTAGTTGCTTATACTCAGCAAAAAGAAACATCTACCAAAGTTGAGGAAGCTCCAGTTGTTAAGGAAACACCAGTTGTTGAAGAAACAACTTTTGCACCTTTAATTCAAAAAGGAACTATTGAATACAAATCAAAAGACATCGATTTAGGTAATATGAAAGAACTAGTAGAATTAATGAGAGATGAAGGAATTTCATTTAGAGTTACATCTGGAAGTAGATCAGGAAGTAAAACATCTAATGGTTCAATATCTCATCATAGTTCTGGAAACGCAATAGATATAACACCTATACAAGGTCAGTCTTGAGACGATTTAATAAATCAGATGAGAAGAAGTAAAAGATTTATTTCTTACATGAGAGAACATAAGTTAGGTATATTAGATGAAAGAAGTAAAAAGATGCAAGCAAAAACTGGAGCGACTGGAGCTCATTTCCACATTGGACCAGATATTGCCGCTTTATCTAATTTTAACTTAATGTTTAGGTAATGAGAGACTATTCAAAAAAAGAACGAATAATTAATACAATAATGGCTGTTGTAGTAGCTATCATGGCAGGTTTGCTTGTATACGTTTGCGATAGTTTTACTGTGCCAGCAATAGCAACGTGAATTACAGTTATTCTTTGTGGAGTGGCTGGATGAGCTGTATATAGAGTTTGTAAAATGTGAATTTTAAAAGGATACGAAAAATGGAATTTAAAAAGAAAGTAATATTTAATGATCCTAATTCAGAACCCCCAAAGAACTGAATATGACAGAAAGATAAAGAATTGTTAGAATTTAACTATGATATAAAACAATGAGTGCAATCTAAACTAACAATCAATCTTATAGATGAATTAAAAAAGGTTATTGTTTATAGTGATAAAGCTCCTGCTAAGAATCAGTTATGAGGAAAAGGAGATAAAATTTATAAATATAATCAAAGTAGTAATAGTTGAATAGAAAATACTAATAATCAAGAGATTGATTATTACAAGATACCATTCACCATTGAAGCCACACAAGATGGAACGAAGGTCTATTTCCGTCAGTCTTCCTCTGCTGCGGGAAGTGGCCTCGATCCACTGAAGGTAGAAGTGTCCACGAACAATGGGGAAACATGGACGGAGATCACCGCCGCCCCTGCCGAGGTGGGTGTCCCCGGCGCAACTCTTGCCGAACTAAATAATGGTGACAAGGTACTCATCCGTGGTAGGAATGAGGCGTATGGTTATATGGGGAACTACTTCATGGTTAACGAAAACTGCAACTTCTATGCGGATAAACCTTGCTATGTATATGGCAACATCATGTCGCTTGTCGGCGGGGATGATTTTGCACGCATACGGGAAGTAAAAGAATACGCGTTCGCTTATTTCTTTTCCGATTCTTATACATCCCTTAGTTGGGCTTGGGTCCTGTCAAAAGACGGAGAAAATCTTCTTCTCCCTGCGACGACATTGGCGAGTAGTTGCTACTACAATATGTTCAAAGGATGTACGGGTTTGGCCACCGCACCCGAACTCCCCGCGATGACTTTGGCGGAAAGATGCTACAGTGGCATATTCTACAATTGCACCGGCTTGACTACCGCACCGGAACTTCCTGCGACAACGCTGGCGGTCAATTGCTACAATAGCATGTTCGATGGATGCACGAGTTTGACCACTGCTCCGGAACTTCCCGCAACAACGCTTGTGAACAACTGCTACGGTCGCATGTTCGCTGGATGCACGGGTTTAACTACCGTGCCTTGGCTCCCCGCGACGACGCTGGCAAACAATTGCTATAGTTATATGTTCTACGGATGCACCGGCTTAACCACCGTGCCGAAACTCCATGCGACAACGCTTGCGAATTACTGCTACGATGGCATGTTCTACAATTGTATGAATCTCGTCTCCGCACCCGAACTTCCCGCGATAACTTTGGCGAATAATTGTTACGATAAGATGTTCTATGGTTGTACAAGCCTAGTCAACGCACCGGAACTTCCAGCAACTACCCTGAAAGAAAATTGCTATAACAGCATGTTTTACGACTGCACATCTTTAACATCTGCACCCGAGCTTCCTGCTGTTACACTGGCGAGTCGTTGTTACCAACTAATGTTCAGCGGTTGTACGAGCCTTACCACTGCCCCCGAACTTCCTGCGACGACTTTGGCGAATAACTGCTACAACGAAATGTTCTACAATTGTACGAGCCTTGTCATCGCCCCTGAACTTCCCGCGACAACTTTGACGGAAAAATGCTATCAACACATGTTTTCCGACTGTACGAGCCTCATAACTGCTCCCGAACTCCCTGCGACAACCTTGGCGAACGATTGCTACAACTTCATGTTTTCCTACTGTACGAGCCTCGTCAATGCACCGACTGAACTCCCTGCGACAACCCTCGCGAATAACTGCTACAACTCCATGTTCTACGGTTGTACTAGCCTCGCAATTGCTCCAGAACTCCCCGCTACGACCCTTGTGACAAGTTGCTACAACTCCATGTTCTTTGGCTGTACGAATCTCGCTTACATCAAGGCGATGTTCACCACCACTCCCGGAAGATCATATAACAAGGATTGGGTCAATAATGTCAAAGCCACCGGCACCTTCGTTAAGAACTCTGCTGCAAATTGAGATGTGACTGGCAATAACGGAGTTCCTTCTGGTTGGACAGTAGAAACAGCAGAAGAATAAATAAAAAGGAGAATAAATATGGGAAATTATATAAAACTTTTTAATAGCGTAAGCGCTCAAACAGAATTTAGAAATAGTGAAAATTATATTGAACCTCATGTAAGTTGCGTAGAAGGCGGAACAAACGTAAAATATAATAAGAGACAAGAAGA